>JANORJ010000063.1:0-4482 GCA_031415255.1 Chitinophagaceae bacterium
CTATCCAGCAATCCTTTGTTTTTTATATATCGGAGCAATCCTGCACTCTTAAGCTGGTCAAAAGACTTTGAGTTGGTATAATAATACCCAAGATTGGCAGTAACAGTTCTGGCCGCCAAATAAATCTCCGTTGTATTTGTAATATCCGAGTGTAACAACTCAATCAATGAATCAGCCATCTGCGCACCATAACTATTGCGGTCTGTTACCGAATCAAAAAGAGTAATATCTGATTGCAGGTCGGATAACATCGAGTTCAACTGTGTCTTCACTTCTTTTTTGTGAAGAATAGTTTCCCGGGTGTGTTCAGCATAAAATCCCAACGAAACGGCGAGGAACAACATTAAAAACTCCCAGAAATAATGGGTCCATTTTTTTCTTTCCGTATGCGAATGTGCATGTACTTCCATAAATATTTATTTAAGATGATATTCTTTTTTCAATAATTCCATTATTTCAGTTGCTAATTCTATCGCCTTGGGATAATATTTTGTCCGCTGATTTTGCCTGTTATTTTTAGTATCCAGAACGGCATTTGCAAATGCGGTTATCATATCAGCGGTATTATTTTGCACTGGCATATTTGTATTCCTAATGGAATCAATTAAAGCACTGTTTATTCCTAAAACGACATAATCCATAGTGATTGTTGAAAGAGACTGCTCGTATTTAGGGATTACAATCCGGTCTTTGTATGCAACGGCTCTTTTTCTTTTTTCAAAAATGTAGTCATCTTGTTTGGAAATTATATTTGCAACCGTATTATAATTACTTAGTTGTGTTACAAGTTGCGTATTAGTAAAATAACGGAGATTACCGGAGCTGATTAGTTGGTCTAATGTGGCCTTGTTCCAGTCAACATCATATCTCAAACTTGCAAGCCGCATACAATAATATAATTCTCCACCTTTTTGAGAAAGGTCTGGACTGCTTATTAAACTAACAAGGCTGTCAATGATATTGTTAACTCTATTTTCGTATAGTGCAGCTTTTTTTATTTCCGCTGTATCATTTTGCAAATCTTTATAAAGACTTTGTGCATACGCTTTGGCACGGTTGTGTTCTACCATATGTTCCCGTTTATTTTCTGCCAGAAATCCGCAGAACACAGCCAGAAACAACATTAAAAACTCCCAGAAATAGTGTGTCCATTTTTTTCGGGCGGTATGGGTGTGGGCATGTACTTCCATAATATTTATTTCAGATGATATTCTTTTTTAATGTCATTTATTAGTTCAGTTGCAAGTAGCTGTGTTTGTCGCCACCGTTTATTTATCTGGTTTTGAAAATTTCTTTGTTGCACTATAACCATATTCAAAAGCTCACTTATTATTTCCCTTTTATTTTCAAGTGTTCCGGTTTTATAGGAGAAGAGAATTTCCCTTGTTTCGTTAGACATTGTATCAAGTGACGCTAAGAAATATTTTGAGAACTCGTAGTGAAGTGCTGGTTCAATAATTGAATTAATCAGCGGTAGCAGCATATTGCCCCTTTCGGCATTGGCAGTTTCTTCCGCTTTCACATCATTCACAAGGCCATCATATTCTAATAATTTTTTTAACAACTGCCCATTTTTAAAATATCGCAGGCTACCGGAGTTTTTGATTTGCTCAAATGTATTCCGGTTCCAGGAAATAGGAACTGTCCAATAGGTAAAACGGGTATAAAAGGAAAATTTAGCCGCCTGGCGGCCTTCCAACAAACTTTTACTGAGTTCAAGTAAACTATCGGCTACCGCAATATATACTTTTGCAGAATTTTTTTCAGTGTTAATAGCGGCAGTATCATTTTGTAAATCCTGTACTAATGATTTTGAAAATTCTTTTGCCCGGTGCTGTTCTATTTTATGTTCCCGTATGTTTTCAGCCATAAATCCGCAGAACACAGCAAGAAACAACATTAAAAATTCCCAGAAATAATGAGTCCATTTTTTGCGAGCGGTGTGGGTGTGGGCATGTACTTCCATAGTAAGTTATAAGTTGTAGGTTATAAGTTTTAAGTTAAGAGGCTTGCTGCTCATAGCTAATGGTTTACCGCCTTCTTCATTTTAGGTGGTATTCTTTACGTAATAGTTTTAGCACCTCCGCATTCACCTCTATATACTTTTTAAAATGAAGGGTACGGGTAGAGTTTAATGCATTAAAACAATGGTTATTCAAAATATTTATGGCATATTGCTTATCCAGTTTGTCCAACGATTTTAAATGAAAAGGAATTATTTCCTTATTCTTTTCATACTCATTGGCTGCATCAAAAACAGATACATTACCATCCTGTGTTAATTGCGACTGAAAATCAAAATCAAAATGCCGTATCATAAGCGGATTAATATATTCTAATCTTATAGAACTTTCCAATGCCTGCCTGTCATTAATATTATAGATGGCTACGGATAAATCGCCGATTAATTTTTGCAGTTCATTGTTTTTAAAATAACGCAAGGCTCCCGAGTTTTTTAACTGTTCCAGCACAACTGTTCTTGGTTCAAAGAGTGTTGGGGAGCGGAAGTTGATTCCATACAGGAAACTAATGACAAATGGTTTTGAAACATTTGTAAGGCTGCTATCTTTAAAATACTTAATCAGATATTTGAGGGCATTTTCCTGCTTAACCCGGTTTGCAGATTTGAGCACAACACTTGCCGAATCATTTTTCAGTTCATCGTAAAGATTTTTAGCCAGTTCTTTGGCTCTGTCTCTTTCAATTTTATGCTCCAATTGATACTCTGCTAAAAATCCGCAGAACACAGCAAGGAACAACATTATAAATTCCCAGAAATAATGGGTCCATTTTTTTCGGGCGGTATGGGTGTGGGCATGTACTTCCATAAATAATTTTATTTCAGGTGATATTCTTTTCGTAACACTTTCAACAACTCAGCATTTACTTCAATATATTTTTGAAACTGTAATGTTCTGGAGCCCCGGTAGGTTATGGCAAATAAACTTAGCATATTGTTAGTCTCACCTGCGTCAAAAATTTCTGGTTTTCTTAATTTAAAAGGTATTTCAATATCACTGGTTTCATAATTAAGAAAGAATTCTATCAGGTTTCTTGCCCCCAGCTTTCTGGTGGCTGATTCAAAATCAGAATCATAATGTTTTATTATAAACGGCGTCAAATAGGTTTGCCTGTAAGAAGATTCAATAGCCTTTCTTTCATTAACATTTTGAATTGCCACAGAAATATCACCAACCAGTTTCTGCAATTCAATATTTTTAAAATACCGCAGAGACCCGGAATTTTTTAACTGTTCCAGCACAGCCATCCTCGGCTCAAAAACAGTCGGAATATTAAACATGACCCCATGATGAAAATTGACTACAAATGTTTTTGAAAGATTAGTAATACTGCTGTCTTTGAAATAATTCATCAGGTATTGCAGAGAGTTTTCCATCTCAATACGTTTCTGATATTTTCCTGCAATACTTAACGAATCATTATAAAGTTCATCATAAAAACTTCTTGCCAGTTCTTTTGCCCGGTCCCTTTCAATTTTATGCTCCAATTGATACTCTGCCAAAAATCCGCAGAACACAGCGAGAAACAACATTAAAAACTCCCAGAAATAATGGGTCCATTTTTTTCGGGCGGTATGGGTGTGGGCATGTACTTCCATGGTTTGGTTTTACTGGTTACTTCTTTATTAGCTTAAAATTTATACATGATACAGGCCTCATGTATAAACTGTATATATGACAAACTTTCCGGGTATAATGGGTCACTTCCTGCCTGCCAGACGCAGGAACAGATTGAGTGTGGGCATGTACATCCATTTAAAAAGGTAATTTTTTTAGTGCACCCGACCCGTATAAAGCCTGCCCGGCCCTCACCCCCAAATGCTTTTCATTGTCCACCGTTAGCACACCATTTACTAATACAAAATGAAAACCTTTGGAATAAGCATGTGGCTTTTCAAATGTAGAAACGTCTTTCACTTCTTTTTCATCAAAGATGACGATGTCGGCTGCATAACCTTCTCTTAATAATCCACGGTCTTTCAATTGAAATTTCTGTGCAGGCAAGGATGTCATTCTTCTAATTGCTTCTTCTAAGGAAAGTACTTTTTCTTCTCTTACATATTTACCCAGCACTCTTGCATTGGTTCCGTATCCTCTTGGGTGTGGCATTCCAAAATTTAATACCCGGATAGTAGCATCGCTGGCAAACATATTATACGGGTATTGCATGATGCGTTTTACATCGTCTTCACTCATGCCATGAAAAACGGCACTTGCTCCACCATTCATCATAATATCAATTACGGTTAACGCCTCTTCTTTTGCTTTATGTTTTCTCCCTTTCATCAGGTTTATCTGTTCAATACTTTTGCCATTATAAGTAGTATCAGGAGAGTAATAGGCCACAACTGCATAACTAAAGTGTTTCAGTTTTCTTTTCTTTAACCGGGCCAGCATCGAATTGATAACATACGTTCTTGTTTCGGGCCGTTGCAATCTTGCTTTAATGGAGTCTTGACCG
>JANORJ010000064.1:0-11301 GCA_031415255.1 Chitinophagaceae bacterium
GGAATATTTTACGGAGCTGTTACCACACATTCCAATCCACCGCTATCGTTTCATTCCTCGAAGTAGGTTTCTGCAAACCCTTCGTCAGCTCTTCCACTCTTTCACCCACTATCTTTTTCTATTTTAGAAGCTATGAATAAATATCCCACCTTAAAAATAAGTGAACTGAAAAAGATAGTGGGTGAAAGAGTGGAACAGATTACTAAAGGCTTGCAAAAACCAACATCTAGGAATGAAACGATTGCGGTGAATTGGAGTGTGTGGTAACAGCTCCGTAAAATATTCCTATTTTATTTTGTCTTTTTTGCAGGTACTATCCGGAATAAAAGATTGAAAATGCTACCATCTGTACCGCTGATATTTTCTTTTTTTGGCCCCTTGCTTGTCACTGTATAAGAATCCTTAATCAATCTTTCTAACGGTTTAAAGTTTCCTTTTGCTCCCATTGAATTTGCTATTACTTCCATATTAATCACTTCTCTGGAAACAAATATTTTAAAAATTTCATCACCACAAGGAGGGCCGATCACATTGAAAAGTGTAAATCCATTGGAACGATCAATTAGTCTTGTAGCTCCCGGCTCAATTCTTAATTCTTCCGGCGTTACACTTCCTGCCCTTGGTAAAATGGCATTAATAATTCCATCGGGTTGCAAATCCAATACATTAAAATATACTGGATACCTTCCGTTATTTTTAACCCAAAGCACCATGGTGTCCCCTACTTTATATTCGTAGATTCCCCGTACAAGTTTTGTATCTATTTTAGTTGTATCTGCTTTGCCTTTATAATAAGGCACCATCTTTATTTCAATATTGGCAGTCGTATCTATTATTTCCAGGTCACGCAGTAATTTATATTGACAATATCGTTGAATTTTTTCTATTAGCCTGTTCGTTGTATTATTCAAAATTGTATCGAAAAAAAATCCATTGGAAACTATTTTTAATGAATCCCATGCTTGTCCTTTGGTGAGTAATAATTCTGGCTTTCCGTCAAACCGGATCAAGGGCTTGTCCTTAAAAGCTTCCCGGATGGATTTATTTTCCGCATCCGAATATCCCTGACCAATTTGCAAGAAGAGAGGCTCTGTTTTATACACTGGTTCAGTAATAAATGCCCAACCATGTATAGGTTCTATACTCAATGCTTTATCCAGCATAACGGTAGCGGAATAATTAGTAGCTGCTGTAACAGTTCCTGTTGCTAATGATTTTACGTTGAAAGCATTGGTAGTGCCGGAAGGGGCAACAATTATTTTTGCTCCTTCATCCAATCCGCTTAAAAGACCAGCCTTTAATTTTATTTCTTTTCCAGTAATACTGCTGATTTCAAAAAATCGCTGTTGCGCAATGAATCGTCCTCCAAAAAGCTGCCGATCTATACCGTCACCTTCCAGCACAGGATGTTGTCCGGGCACAGTGCCATTCATAATAGTTTGAATTTTTGCAAAGAAGCTGCGATAGCTAATGGCAGGATCCAGTTGTTCAAAAACTTTCATCACCGCATTTGACAAAGATCCCATTGCCCCAAAGTCATTGTCATCAGTTTCCTGATTCACTTCATCCGAACGGGATGCGGCAATAACTACATAAGTGGCAAGACCGTTTTTATCGCCTTTAATAGTACTTGTTTCCCGAAAAATTTCTGCTGTATCTTCAGTTGTCCATTTTTTGGGATCAAAGGTTTCGGAAACAAGTTTTTGTTTACCGCCTCGTACTTTGGCCGCTCCTTTAGTGCCACTTCCAGAATGGCAGGCATCTATAAAAACAAGTACATCGCCATTGCTTCCTAACTTTGTTCTTAGTTGCTGAATAAAAACGCCAAACTCATCATCTCTGAAATAGTTGGCCTGAATTTTTTTATAATTTTTCGGATCCTTATCGTAAACAGCATCATAGCTTACAATACTTTCATCAAGTCCGTCAGCTGCTTCATCACCGTTATCATCTTCCAGTTGCAGGCCGTGAGAGGAAATATGAATCACCACAATATCTCCAGTTTTTATTGTTCCTTTATTAATAAACGTAGTAAACCCATCAGCTATTCCCCGGTAGGTGGCTTTTTCATTTTGTATAGTGGTTATATCAGTTGCATCAAAACCACGGCGGGTTAGTGCCGTCTTAATTACGGCTGCATCAATATTACTATGAAGACTTTGCCATTCACTGTGCTGGTATTTGTCAATGGCAAGAATCAGTGCATGTTTCGTCTGGGCAGTTACTGTAGTAAAAAAAAATGTAATAAGAGGTAGAAGCAAGCCTAATCGCATATGTTATTTTATTTGCTATTAATTTAACGATATTACCATATTTTTCGGTTTAAATAGACAGGTTCACTTCCTGTGGCAGAATTATTTACAGTTTTTTATCAGGTAGTTTTGTCTGCTAAAACTAAATCTTTATATTACAGAATATGCCTTTCCTTAAAACGTATTTCAAAGCGGTTAGCACTTTGTCTGGGCTTTTTTTTCTTTGTTACCAAAGCCAGGCGCAGGACTATGTTATCAAACATGATTTTCAAAAAAATAATAGTAATTTTTATAAGGTAGATAAGAATCATGACACCTTGCAGGTCAAATCAATCGACCTCAGAAAACCGGGTCGCATCACTCTGAAGGTAGATAATTTCAATCCGTTTTACTGGAATGCAAAAGTGACCGTTTTTAAAAAACCGGTTGACGAGGAATCCAGCCATATCGGTTTATTCGTTTCTTCGCTTACAAAAGGATTAGGCGTTTCAAGTATGTTTCCTACCAGAAGTGGCCCACTTAGTGAAGCTGTTCAGCAAAAATTGGAAATGTTATCCTTAAAAGCCAATCAGTTTTCTGAACTTACCTGGCAGCTTAGCGAACTTCAAACAAATATTCAGAAGACAGAAGACGAAATAAAATCAGAAGCGAGAAATGCGGTGCGAAACGCATTGGGCAAGGATAGCCTGAGTACAAAAGAAGCAAGAGCTATCGGGTTAGTATTAGAAACAGATAAAAAAGAAGTCAACGCTGCCATTGCCGGGTCTAACCAAACGATAATAAAATATTCCTTTAGTGATACACTTGCCAAAGTAGTGTCGCTATACCATAGTATTATCTATACTGATTTCAAGTTTTTTTATTCTGTAAATGGTAACCCCGATATCAATGAATTGAAGCTGGCAATATTTCCCAGATCAGATATTGATCCATTATCTAAGGATACGGTTACCCGTTATTTTCCAGTGGAAAGCAAAGCCAACCTGCGTCTCAGAAATTCTGTAGGCGTTACCTTCAGTCATTTTCCGGATAAGAACCGGTCTTATTTTATTAACCCCGACCGGACTATTGGTAGCGGAGATGGAGATCTTTTTACTCCTGTTTTAAGTGCCTTTATTAATTTTTATAATTATAAAGTAACGGGTTTAAGATGGGGTGGTTCTTTTGGTTTTGGTGTACCGATGATTGGAGAAAAAAAAGATATCAACTTTATGCTAGGGCTTTGTGGAGTGCTGGGAAGAAATGAACCAATCATTCTTACGGCAGGTATAGCCGGGGCCAAAGTAGAACGACTGGCAGATGGCTGGAAAGTAGGACAGGTAGTGCCGTCTCTTAGTTTTGATATTCCCACACTTTCCCAATTCAGGTTGGGTGGATATGTCAGTGTTACTTTTAATCTGAGCAATCTTTCTTCAAAAAAATCGGATGATTAGAATCAGTATTGCAATGGTATAATTATTTATTTTTTACAACCGATCTGCTTCAAGGAATTATAACCTAAAATGAATACTTGTAATAGAAACAATTTACGAAACTTCAATACGGGCATCTTTGTCAAAGTGTGGATTTATGTTTGAGTGTACAGTGAACTAAATTATATGTAATTAATGAAGACATTAATAGCTGCAATCTTTTTTTTCTTTTCTTTTTTTCCAGTTCTTGCCCAGCAACCTGTTCTTAAAATGCCCACAGCACACACCGGTATGATTAATGGGTTTGATGTATCGCACAATGGAAAATATATTGTAACCGGTTCGGTTGATTTTAGCATCAAGCTGTGGGACTACCGTACAAAAAAAGAATTGAAAGTATTTACCGGACACACCGGAAGTGTAAATACTGTCTGTTTTTCGCCCAATGATAGTTTGCTTCTTTCAGGAAGTAATGATACCAAAATTAAAATCTGGAGGGTTTCCACTGGTGAATGTATTGCTACAGTGGATTCGCTGTTTAACAGAATGGTAAATGATGTATGTTTTTCTGATGATGGAAAACTAATAGCCGGATGCAGCAGCAATAGCATTGGCGTATGGGATATACAAGCTAAAAAAATTATTGGCGATTTTAACTTGAGTGGAATCGGAAAGAAAATTAAATTCTTTCCCGATAATAAAAAACTGGCTTGTACCGAGTCAGACAGTAGCTTCTCTGTGTGGAGCCTTGTTGATACAGCAGCCTATATTGAAAAGGAAAGTTTCAACTATGTACATGGCAATATCAACGATTTTTTTATTACCGCTGATGGAAAAACAATGTTTGCTGCTGTTAACACTACTATTAACAACATCCGTATTCATCTTATTGGCGGAAAAGACACTATAAGACTTAACGGGCATAAAAACCCCGCCAGGGCTATTTGTGCCGGCGAAAACGATGATGTTTTTTATAGCATGAGTACAATGGATAATCCTCAAAAATTTAGAGATGATATTGAAATAAAAAGATGGAGTATTGCAAGCCGGAAATGTATTGACTCCTTTTATTTTAATGATGATGCCAATTCTATTTTGGTCAATAAAATAAAACTTACGCCACAAAATGATTTGGCCATCTCCAATTACCAGGCAGTATTTTTTGCCAGGAATAATACGGTAGATAAAAAAAATACCATAACCAGCAGAACTTCTATTACCAACGGCATATTAAAAAATGACAGCCTTTTTATATTTACCGCTGAAGACGGCATAATCCGCTTTTTTAATACCAGTAATAATAGCCTGCAAGCTCAAAGTACTAATTCAGATTTTGTTAGTGCTTCCTTTTTAAATAAAAACAGCGTCAGTATAATTCAACGAAATAGAAATATTAAAAACTATAGTTCTTATATACTCAGGTATAATTTAACGAATGACCAAAAAGATACATTAGTGAAAGAGCCAAATGCCTATATTCATTTTAAGCCTGGATTAAATATGACCGATGATGGTTCCCGGTTAGCCTACCGGCTGATACCAGTAATTGATGGCAAATTTTTAAACGATAGTGCAAGATTTAAAGTATGGAATACAGCTACAAAAGAAATAATTCGTAACACCGGAGCCTTAGGAATTAACAGTTTCAAATTTTTGCCAGATAATAAATCGTATGTATTATGCAGCGGTTACTCTAATAAACTTTTTCTTTATCGAGATACTGTAGGTACAGTTTATTCAGATTCAGTTGTTGGCAAATATGACATTTATGCCAATCTTGCAGTAATTGATAGTAACCATATTATTTGCAGCGATAACGAGGGGGTTAGCATTTGGAACCTAGCAACAAAAAAAATTGAACATAAAATAAAAATATTTGAAAAGGCAGGAGTTTATATCAATCCTATTTTTATAAAACTATCCAATAAAAGAGATAAGCTTTTACTGGCACAAAATGATACAGTAAGGCTCGTTGATTTGTCCTCCCGTATAGTACTGCAAACTTTTTCTACCGGGCTGGGGTGGGTAAATGAAATGTCTTTTTCTGATGATGGTAAAACTATAATTACTGCCAACATAGACAATAGCATCCGTGTGTGGGATGTTAGCACTGGAAAAGAAAAGTATAAAATCATCTTTATTGACACTGCCGACTGGATAATTGTTTCTCCGCAAGGTTATTATCAATGTACACCGGCGGCGGCTAAGCTTTTGCATTATGCTACTAAAGAATATAAAATAATTACGTTTGAGCAGTTAGATATAAAATACAACCGTCCCGATAAAGTATTGGAGGCAATGGAGAATAAAGACTCTATCCTGATAAAGTCATACAAAAAAGCATATGAGAAACGGGTTAAAAAAATGGGTATTGATACCCTTGCTTTTCGGAGCGGCTACAGTGTACCCGAAGCAGATTTTGCTAATAGAGATGCAATAGAATATGAACAGAAGAAAGGAAAAATTATTTTAAAAATTCATGGCTCAGGCAATATCTATAAACTTGATCGCTTTAATGTGTGGGTAAATGAAGTGCCGGTGTACGGACAGCGGGGTATCAGTATCCGCAGAAGAAATAGAAATGATTTTGATACTACTATCACTATCAAACTTTCACAAGGCGAAAATAATATTGAAACATCTATCACCAATGTAAATGGCACTGAAAGTTACCGGATGCCGCTTACAGTAAATTATACGCCGACAATAAAACAAAAAGAAACCATCCGTTTCATTGGCATTGGTATAGATAAGTTTGTTGACAAGCAATACAACCTGCAATACAGCAGTAAAGACATCAGAGATTTATCAAAAAAACTAAAAGAGAAATACGGTAACGATATCATTATTGATACGCTTTTCAATAAAAGTGTTACCGTGAACAACGTAAAAGCATTAAAGAAAAGATTATTACAAACCACGGAGAATGATAAGGTAATCATAGCATATTCCGGTCATGGCATGTTGAGCAAAGACTACGACTATTATCTTTCTACCTACGCTGTCAATTTTAATAAACCAGAACAAAACGGTTTACCATATGAGGAGTTAGAAAATTTATTAGATAGTATTCCTGCCCGAAAAAAATTATTGTTGATAGATGCCTGTCACAGCGGTGAAGTAGATAAAGAAGACCTGATAAGATTAAAAGCCAGTTCTGATTCACTAATAAAAGGAGTAGAACCGGTGGCGTATAAACAAGAAGGTCGAATTGGATTGAAAAATAGTTTTGAACTAATGCAAAGTCTGTTTGTAAATGTGGGCAAAAGCACCGGAGCTACTATTATCTCTGCCGCCGCCGGAACCCAATTTGCATTAGAGAGAAATGATTTAAAGAACGGGGTGTTTACATTTTCTATTTTGGAAGCTATGAATAACTATCCAACATTAAAAATAAGTGAGTTGAAAAAAATAGTGGGTGAAAGAGTGGAACAAATTACAAAAGGCTTGCAAAAACCAACCTCCCGAAATGAAACGATAGCGGTGGATTGGAGTATATGGTAGCGTTTATTTTTACTGCATTAGCCCAGCCAATAAGTATGATCTCAGAAAAAGCTTAACTACTAAGCCATTTCTCCAATTGAAGACCCAACAGCATAGAAACAACTCCCACTGCAAGCCCCCCATACACTTCTTGTGGAGTGTGATCTGAAACAATAAACCGGGCCGTGCAAACCATACCGGCAACTAATACGGCTATCGAAAGATAAATACCGAAATGCAAGTCTTGTGTAAAAGCAAGCAATGTTATAAATGAAACTACAATGCCCATTGAAATAGCATGGAGGCTTACTTTCATTTTTATATTAATCATTAACCCGATAACAGTGCTGATAAAAGTGGCCATCGCAAACTGAACAGCCTCATGTGGCATATCCACCGCATTTCTTGTTTTACCAAAACTGAACCATACATACGTAATCCAGAAATACCATATCATACAGGCTAAAAATGGTATCACCCGTTCTTTTTGTGTACGTAAATAAATACTGTCAATAAATTTTAATCCTTTGAGTAATAAAATAGTGACAAGGGGAAAAAAAGTAAAAGCTATAAATGCTGCACCCATCACCGCTGTATCTATTAGCCAGGGACTAAAACCAGCATACATGTTTGGGTGTACATACGCCAAAAACCAAACAACCATTACCGGCACAAATACCGGATGAAAAATATAGGAAATAATTTTTGCGGCTACCCTGATACCAGCGGGTTGTTTAGGAAATGATGTTTCTCTCACTTCCTGCAACTGATTTTGCCCACCCACCATTAATTCTGAACTCATAAAACGGCCGTTTGTGCAAAGTAAAGGAATCTGTCTAAAGGAAATGCTTTTTGTATCTTTATTGTAATCTTCAAAGCGGCTTCATTTTTATGCCCTATTATTAATTAAAAAACATCGCATGAAGAAACTACTGCTTGTCATTTTTCTTACCTGCTGGTTTCAGCAGGTCTTTTCTCAAAGCATTAATAAGCCCAAAATGCAGGAGATGTATGATGCCATTAAAGATGCTGGCATTTTGCATCCTGATTTTGTAATGGCGCAATGTATGCAGGAAACCGGTAACCTAAGTTGTAAAAATTGCTGTCTGCGATATCACAACTTATTTGGCTTTTATGTAAAAGGAAATAAGTGCAAAAAATTTGAGTCTGATAAAGAGTGTATAAAATATTATAAAGACTGGCAGAAAAAAAGATATGATAAATGGCGGAAGAAAAATCCCAAGGCAGATTACTATCACTTTCTAAAAAGTGTGGGCTATGCCACCGGCGATAAATATACCAGAGAATTAAAACCCAAAGTGGCCTGGGTACAAAAGCATTTGAAACTGTAAGCGTTTATTGTTTTGGTTTATGGTTTTGCCTTCACACTGCCTGGGTTCAGCAATCCTTTTATATTACTGATGTGAAACGGTGTATGCGCTGCAAAAATATTATTCAGGAAAAGAAGTTCATTGATTCCTTCTGCTTTTAACATAGCAATAAAATCGCCGCTGTAATACCGGGAATCTACCACAATTACTTTTTCATAATTATTAATCAGGAAAGGGGCAAATGCATTGCCGTATGATTCTTTTACCAACACAATCTTCCTTCCGTTTTTATGTTGTGTTTCCATTTTACAAATTGGCAAATCACCTTGCAGAAAAACAGAATAACTATTGGCACCACTTACTTGTTCGGCATACATCTTGGATTTTGCCCAATACCCAATAGATTTACTACTACCGATGTAGAAATTGATAGAATCAGGAAATAGGTAATACCTTACAGAGTCTGGGTTGTTTTTTAATACAGCAGATCTAGTAAGTCGGTGAAACAACCCCAGGAAACCAGATTTTACTTTAGAAGGAATACTATCTAACGAAACCGGTGTGTGACCAGCAGCGGCGCAAAACGAACGATAGGCATAATATGCACCAAGACTGGTCCAGTGATGGTCGGTATTAAAATAAATATATTCCGTACGGTGTTTTCTTATTTCATCAATTGGATTTACTTTAATAATCTCCGGGTCTTCAGCAGCAAAAACAGATTTGATAGCATCTTTGGCGGGTGTGATGAGTTTTTTATATTTTTCTGTTACTTCAAATTCAAAACCATTAGGGATAATAAGATTGTAAATTTTGATCCCCGGCACTTTCAATCGGCTGTACATATTAATAACAGATGCATATTGTCTGCCATTGCCACCACCACCGCTAAATAGTTCGAAGCCCCGGTTTTTGAAAATGAAGACAGCACCTTTTCTTACACCAATCTGACCATCATCAGGTAAAACCTCTGGTATAGGTGGAGGGAGTGGTTTTATAGAAGGAACTACCGCCGCCGTATCCGTTCCTGAAAATTCTTTTTTACTCTTGCCTGAATTACATGCCGTAAGAGATATTGATACGATTAAAGCGATATGGCTAAGTTTCCTCATTATTTTTTTAATCCCTTTATCTTATTAATATGAAAAGGAGTATGCGCTGCAAAAATGTTATTAATAAACAATAACTCGTTAATGCCTTCTGCCTTTAGCATCGCTATAAAATCGCCGGTATAGTATCGTTGATCCACCACTATTACTTTTTCATAATTATTGATAAGGTAAGGCGCAAATGCATTACCGTACGATTCTTTTACTACCGCAATTTTTCTTCCGTTCTTATGCTGTGTCTCCATTTTTACGGTGGGCAAATCGCCTTGCAGAAAAACAGAATAGCTGTTGGGGCCGCTGGCGCCTTCTCCATACATTTTTGACTTTATCCAATAGCCAACCTTATTGCTACCTACATAAAAATTTATTGAATCTTTAAACAGGTAATATCGAACGGAGTCCGGATTGCTTGCCAGGCCGGCATCTTTTGTTAACCGGTACAGCGAACCAAGAAACGATGCTTTGGTTTTATAAGCAACGGTATCCAACGAAACAGGTATTAATCCGGCCGTTGTACAAAAAGCCCTGTAAGCATAGTATGCGCCGAGGCTCGTCCAATGATGGTCGGTATTAAAATAAATATATTCACTACGATGCTTTCTTATTTCATCAATAGCCCACACTTTTTTAATATTGGAGTCAAGCGAAGTATAAATATTTTCAATAGCTGGCCGGTTAGGCTTTTGTAGCTTGGCATATTTCTCCGTTATTTCAAACTCCAATGCTACGGGAATGATAAGGTTATACACCTGTATGCCCGGACTAAGCAGTCGGTTGTAGGAATTTATAACATCTGCATACGATTTACCCATGGGAGCACCGCCACCAAACATTTCAAAAGCCCTGTTTTTAAATACAAATACTTTTTTCTTTACTTCACCTGTAGCCCCATCATCTGGCCGTGGGCCAGATTCTATTTTGTCTTTAGTGGTATCTATTTTTTCATTGGCTTCTGTATCATTAGTAGGGTCGTATAATTTAATTTCGCTGCTGGTAAAACCAATATTGCTTTTAAATTTATCTGAAAAACTTATCCATTTATCTCTCATGGGAAAATTGTCTGCATAATATTCATCTATCTGTTTAAAATATTTTCCGCTCCAGAATAAACTGTCAGAATATTTTGGAAATGCTGCTAGCTTCCGGTTTTCCATAGCTGATACAGATTGCCTTTTCATGGCCATCGAAGCAATGCCACCTGCTAAAAGTAGTCCGCAAAAAAGGACCACATTTACTAGATGGCTTTTTTTACTTGAAACAGTTTGTATAGTTGTTGTTTCCATTGTTGCTATTTATTAAAACCTGAAATAAATAAATGGGTTATAACTTTTTCCTACCAGTTGTGCCACACACAAAAAGAGCAGCACTACATTAAACCCTATAACCGCTGTATTATAAAAATTACTGCGGCTTGTTTTTTTATCTATCCAATTTTTTACGGTGTGATATACTGGCATACACAAAATCAGCGCCAGAATTAACCAGAATAAATGGGTGCTGAGTACATTCATTATTTCCGTATTGCCATTTGGCCCGGCACTAAATGAGAACAGCTTTTTTACATACGCATAAAGCATTTCGGTGTCTGTAAAATAAAAAATTACCCAGCCCGGAATAATAATCACCAATGCATAGATGTGCGAAATAAAAGCAGGGGCTTTTTCAAGCAGCTTTAATAAGAAGGCTCTTTCCAATGCTATGAAAATAAAGAAGT
>JANORJ010000065.1:0-13037 GCA_031415255.1 Chitinophagaceae bacterium
TGGTACAATCCTATACACCTGGCAAGTAAAAAATCCGATTAATAATTATAACATCGTTCCCTATATTGGTAAGTATGTTCACTTCTCCGATAATTATATTGGCGAGACAGAAAAAAATCTTACGCTGGATTATTGGGTTCTTGATTACAACTTGGAAAAAGCTAAAAAGCAATTTGGCCGTGATGTAAAACCAATGTTGAAAGCTTTTGAATACTGGTTTGGGCCTTACCCTTTTTATGAAGATGGGTACAAATTAGTTGAATCATCACATCTCGGCATGGAGCATCAGAGTGCCACTGCTTATGGCAATTATTATATGGACGGCTATCTCGGCAGCGACCTTTCGGGTAGTGGCTGGGGATTGAAATGGGATTACATCATCATCCATGAAAGCGGCCACGAATGGTTTGCCAATAATATTACTACCAATGATATTGCGGATATGTGGGTGCATGAAGGTTTTACTATGTATTCTGAAGCTCTGTTTGTAGAATATCATTATGGTAAAAAAGCAGCTGATGAATATGTGCAGGGCATCCGGGAAAATATTTCAAACGACAAACCATTAATCGGGCCATATGGTGTAAATCAGGAAGGCAGCGGCGATATGTATAATAAAGGCGCTAACATGCTGCATACTATCCGGCAGATAATAGCTGATGATTCCGTTTTCAGAAAAATAATACGTGGGTTGAATAAAGACTTTTATCACCAGACGGTTGACTCAAAAGATGTGGAAGTCTATTTTTCCAAACAGTCAGGCAAAGATTTTTCAAAAGTTTTTGACCAATATCTGAGAACAACTAAAATACCGCAGTTAGAATATAAAATAAAAGGTGATAATTTATCCTATCGCTGGGCAAATTGTGTTGCTGGATTTGAAATGCCCGTGAAATTGGAAGGCTCAGATGTTTGGCTTCGACCAACTGCCCTATGGAAAAACACAGCTATCACCGGCGATATGCTGAAGAAAAGCCTTGTGATTGACAAGAATTTTTATGTGACCGTTAAAAAAATGGAATAACTAACCCGCCGCTCGCCATTCCCCACTTATCTTTATTGCATGAGTAGTAGTATTCGTCGCCAAAGTATTATTTCATCAGTCGTTATTTATATCGGCTTTGGCATTGGGCTGCTCAATATATATCTGTTTACTAAACAGGGGCTTTTTCTTGACCCACAGTTTGGTTTGTACAATGCATTTATCGCCATCGCCATGATAATGATGGCATTTGCCAACTTGGCCATGCCGTCTTTTATCAACAAGTTTTATCCTTATTACAATGACCACCTGCCGGTTAAAAAAAATGACCAGGCTACCATAGCTTTAATAACAGGCATTATTGGATTTCTTTTAGTACTGGCCGCCGGTATTATCTTCAAAGAATTTGTAATTAGGAAGTATGGCACCAATGCCCCGGAGATTGTATCTTATTACAACTGGATATTTCCCTTAGGTTTTGGGCTGATGATTTATAATATTCTTGAAGCCTACACCTGGCAGTTACATAAATCTGTTTTCACTAATTTTTTAAAAGAAGTTTTGTGGAGGTTATTTACTACCGTACTTATCGTTTTATTTACTACAGGGGTAATAAATAATTTCGACCTGTTTATTAAATTGTTTTCACTTAGCTATCCCTTCATAGCAGCTGTGCTATTGGTTTACTTGATAGTTACGAAACAAATTCATTTTACTTTTAAAATAAGTAAGGTTACCCGGCGACTGTCTAAAAGTATTCTGCGTCTTTGTGTCTTTGTTTATACCGGTTCTCTCATTTTCACTATTTCGTTTGTGTTCGACTCGTTGGTAATAAGTGCAGTTTTGGATGATGCATTAACCAAGCTGGCCATTTATTCAGTGGCACAAAATATTGCTTCTATGATACAGGTGCCGCAGCGAGGCATTATTGCCGCCTCTATTGCACATTTATCTAAAGCATGGAAAGATAAAAATATGGCATTGATACAGCGTATCTATCAACGTTCTTCCATCAATCAACTCGTTTTTGCATGCGGATTTTTTGCATTGATAATATTAAGTTTTACTGACGCCGTAATAACTTTTCAGTTAAAAGGTACTTACCTCGATGCTTATTATGTTGTTATCTTTCTGGGGCTTGCCAAAATAGTGGACATGGGTACCGGTGTAAATGCACAGATAATTGCCACTTCTACTTACTGGCGGTTTGAAATGATTAGCGGAGTAATACTGCTGCTGGTTATGATGCCACTCAGTTATTTTATGACGAAAGAGTTTGATATCATTGGTGCAGGTATAGCGAATCTTATTTCTATTACTATCTATAATAGCATTCGCATTATTTTTTTATGGAAAAAATTTCGGTTGTTTCCTTTCACTATGCAATCTTTATATACCGTGCTGTTGGCCGCTGCTTGTTATGGCATTTGCCATTTTTCGTTTATAAATATTCATGGACTGGCTGGCATGTTTCTCCGCAGTATCACCTTCATACTGCTTTTTGCAACGGCAGGTGTTTACATGAAATTATCTCCCGATATTGAACCGGTGATGATGACTATTAAAAGAAGACTGGGAATAAAGAAAGATTAATTGCCTGAAACGATCTGCTTATCATCAATCCTTCCGGAACCATAATATCGCTTAAGATAATAAGGCTCAAAAAGACCGCTAACCATTATACCTCTTGATACAGAAGCATGAATAAATTTATTGTTGCCGAGATAAATGCCGACATGAGAAACACCGCTGCCGTTGGTATTAAAGAATACCAAATCACCTTCTTGTAATTCAGTAGTTGAAATTTTCCGGCTAATCCGGTATTGCTCTCTTGATACTCTTGGTAATGCAATGCCATATACTGCAGCATAAACAGCAACGGTAAACCCGGAACAATCAACCCCGCTTTTAGTATTGCCGCCAGTGCGGTAACGAACACCATACCATTCATCTACATTTTCCAGTAGTATTTTATTGGGCAATGATTCAACTTCTGTATTCATTAATACGGCATATTTCAACTGCACGAATGAAGCCATTTCTATTTCAGCAGCATTGCGGCTGGCCATCAACTGGGTTAGAATGTCTGTTTCCTTCTTTTCGGCAGGTGTTTCTATAATGTTTACACCACGGGTGGTAGCCAAGCTTATCTGTGACTCAGATTTTACAGCCGTTTTGTCCATTGTAACCGTCGGGGTTACAGAAATATCATCAATAAATTTAGTTTGGGCAGAGGGTGCAGGCGCAGAGGCTATCTGTCTGTTACTGGTAAAATTCAGGGATTTAATTGCTGTGCAACTACTCAGGAAAAAAATAAATGCTACTGCTGGTAATATTTGCTTAACCATTACGTCTTTCGTTTTAAGATGATTTCATGGGGTTTTTCAATCTTTCTACCTCTCTACCATATTTCATTATGATAGTGGATTTTTTTTACTGGAACTGGGCAAAAATATAGGGAAATGTCCAAAAAAAACCACATTCTGTAAACGAATTTCCTCAACATAAATTGCCATTGACCTAAATCCCTGTAACAAAGTGATTTAGAATTCTTAGTGAGGTGTGGATATTGACCGAAATCACCTTAATTTACAGGGGCAAATTTTAACCTTTCAACCATTCTCCGAACCATGCAAGCACTATTATCCCTTATCACCTTTTTCTTCCTTACCACTGGTTGCCAAAGCTCTGGCAGCACCAAAAAAATTAACGACGATTCGTTGACCCTGAAGGTCATTAAAGATAGCATCCCTCCTGCGGTTTCGCTTAAGCCCTATGATCATATAGAGTATGAGAAAAAAGAAGTGCTGACAGCCGCTGGCGGTACCAAGTCGGTTTTGTTTAATTCTGCAGGCACAAAGCTGTATGCCATGAATCTGGAGGGAATGAGTGTTTATGAATTTGACCAGGCCAGTCGCAAAATGACCCGGGAGTTTAAATTTACCCCAACAAGAGGGCAAGGTTGGGATTATAACAAAAGCAGACCGATTGCTTCCTTCCAGGAAAAACCGGTAGAAGCCTGTTTTAGTCATGATGATAAAATACTTTGGGTATCGCTGCATAATGCAGATGGCATTGTACCAATTTGGGTAAATGATTTTTCAAAAAATAATGCCGTTACAACTACTGAACAAAAAACAAAACCGGTAACGGTTATTTATCCCGGTTTATCTAAAAAAGATTCGTTCCGGGTCCCGCTGATAGAAACGGGTAAAACACCAAAAGTAATTTCAAGAACTGCCGATAGTAAATTTTTATTGGTGAGCAATTGGCATAGTCGCAACACCAGTGTATTGGAAATGAATGCTGATGCTTCTCCCTACGGAAAAGTTATTAGCACCGTTCCGGTATCGGCCATTCCGAGAGGTATTGCGGTAGATGATAAAAATGGTAAGTCCTATATCGCCATTATGGGTGGAGCCAGCCTGAATGTAGTGGACAACAAAACCTGGCAAAGCGAAAGCATTATGAATGTATGGAGCAGTCCCCGCCATATTGTAATGGATACCAGCGGACATTTATTTGTATCGTACAACAGCCTCGGCACTATTGCCTGCATTGATGTGGCCACGGGTAAACAATTATTTTCAGCTAAGACCCATTCGCAACCAAGAACAATTGTGTTGTCAAAAAACCATAAGTTCATTTTTGTTACTTGCTACACCAGCGACTTTGTAGATGTGTACAAAATCAATTCCGACAACTTTGAGAAAGTGGCATCTTTGCCCTGTGGCGGCCACCCGGTTGGTGCAGATATTTATGAGAATGATGATAAACTGGAAGCCTGGGTGTGCAGTTATAGTAGTGGGTCGATAAGTATTTATACATTTAAGAAAAAGTTTAAGGATAAAGACAAGGATAAAAATTAAGAGATAAGTTAACTTTGATATAATGCCCGTTTACTTTTTCTAAACGGGTTCCGGTTTTTCTTTTATAGCAACGAAAATAATGAACCGGCTCACATACATGTTAGAAAAGGAAATGGAGAGGGCAAAATCTGGTTAGAGCCTACATTACAATCAGCATGGTTTGTGGGTTTTACCAAACTGGAAGAACGTATGGCAACACAAATTGCAGGAGAAAATGAACAACTTTTTAAAACTAAATGGAATGAATACTTTGACAAATAATTTCGACTCCATAGAAAAAATAATTTTCGAAGAACGAGTTCGTATTGATGCTGTAGATATTCATCCAGAGTTGGATGTAATGCTGATTGTATTAAATACAAAGGCTGTTTTACACCAAAAGCTTTCCGGTTATAGCCGATTGAAAAAAGCTGATAAAACTTCGTTACTTCAATATGAACTTATCGGTGAAGGTACCGGTATACACTGGCCTTTGCTTGATGAAGACCTTAGCCTGAAAGGATTTTTAAGAGATGAATTGCTCAACTTTGTAAAAAAAGACCCGATAGCTGCTTAATCTCTTTTGTTTTTGGTTTAATCCTGTTTAACAATATTTCAGCTTATATCTAGTCATAGTTTTTTTCAGATTTGTGAACCATGAAATTTTCTCATCTCCACGTACATACCCAGTTCTCCTTACTCGATGGAGCTGCATCTATACAAAATCTCTATAAAAAATCCATTAAAGACGGAATGCCCGCCCTTGCTATTAGTGACCATGGCAATATGTTTGGTGCCTTTGAATTTGTAGCCGAAGCTTATAAAAACAAAGATGAAAATGGAAATGTAAAAGTAAAGCCCATTGTAGGCTGCGAATTTTATATTACCGAAAACCGCCACATCAAAACATTTACCAAAGAACTAAAAGATAAACGGCTGCACCAGATATTGCTGGCGAAGAACGAAGTGGGTTATAAAAATCTGATTAAACTTACTTCACTTGGTTTTGTAGAAGGTATGTATGGCAAGTATCCCCGGATTGACAAAGAGCTTATTCAAAAATACCATGAAGGATTAATTGCTACCACTTGTTGCCTCGGCGCCTCCATACCACAGGCCATTTTGAAAAAGGGAGAAGAAGAAGGGGAAAATGAATTCAAATGGTGGCTGAATATTTTTCAGGAAGATTTTTATGTAGAGTTGCAACGCCACGGCATGGCCGACCAGGATAAAGTAAATGAAGTGCTGGTAAAACTTGCAAGAAAGTATAAAGTAAAAATTATCGCTAGCAACGATTCGCATTATGTAGACCAGGATGATTTTAATGCCCATGATATTTTGTTGTGCATTAATACCGGCGAAAAAATTTCCACTCCTGCCCTACGGGATTTTAATGATGATGATATTAATGTAAAAGATAAACGCTTTGCTTTTCCTAACGACCAGTTTTATTTTAAAACGACAGAAGAAATGAGCAAGGTCTTTCACGACCTGCCCGAAGCAATAGATAATACAAATGAAGTAGTTGATAAAGTTGAGTTGCTGAATTTAACAAGAGACATTCTGCTTCCCAACTTCCCGATTGAAAAAAGATTCCAGATCCATACCAAAGAAGAAACGATTGGCAAATATAAAGTGTCTGCCGAATCACAAAATCAGTGGGAGTATTTAAAAGAACTAACCTATCAAGGTGCTGACAAGCGATACAAAGAAATAACAGATGAAATAAGAGAACGATTAGAATTTGAATTGTTCACCATTAAAATGATGGGCTTTGCCGGCTACTTCTTAATTGTAGGTGATTTTATTGATGCCGGAAGAAAGAAAGGTGTATTCATTGGCCCCGGTCGTGGTTCGGCTGCTGGCTCGGTGGTAGCTTATTGTATTGGTATAACAAATATTGACCCGATAAAATATAATTTACTATTCGAAAGGTTCTTAAACCCCGATCGAAAATCAATGCCGGATATAGATACCGACTTTGATGATGAAGGAAGACAAAAAGTAATTGATTACGTAGTAGAGAAATATGGTAAGAATCAGGTAGCCCAAATTATTACTTACGGTACCATGGCTGCCAAATCAAGTATAGCAGACGTAGCCAGAGTAATGGATTTGCCATTGGCGGAAAGCCGTGCCTTAACGAAATTAGTTCCTGACCGCCCCGGCACAGAACTGCGAAGGGTGCTGCATGCGCCAATGAAAATCAATCCTTCGGCAGGCTCAGGAGGTGAAAAATCATTGGAAGAGAAAGAAGGTATGAACAGTGACGACATGGAGAATATAAAAAAGCTCCGTGACATTTATAAAGACACCAATTCTGTGCTTAGTAAAGTTTTGCATGAAGCAGAAAGATTGGAAGGGTCTGTTCGCAGCACCGGTATCCATGCAGCAGGTATCATCATTGCACCAAAAGATTTGATGGAAATGATTCCGATTGCGGTTTCCAAAGAATCGCCGATGTGGTTGACACAGATTGAAGGAAATGATATTGAGAATGCCGGTGTCATCAAAATGGACTTCTTAGGATTAAAGACCTTAACCGTTTTAAAAAATGCATTAGCTCTTATCAAATTAATTCATGGAGTTGAAATTGATTTAGATGAAATTCCATTAGACGATAAGAAAACATTTGAACTATATCAGCATGGTGCTACTATCGGTACGTTTCAATTTGAAAGTGCCGGTATGCAGAAATATTTACGGGAACTAAAGCCCGATAAATTTGGCGACCTTATTGCAATGAATGCCTTGTATCGCCCCGGCCCTATTGCATACATTCCGAATTACATTGACCGTAAACATGGTCGTGAAGCTATTCAGTACGACTTGCCAGAGATGGAAGAGTATTTGCAAGAAACTTATGGTATCACCGTTTATCAGGAACAGGTAATGTTGCTGGCGCAAAAATTAGCTGGCTTCAGCAAAGGAGATGCGGATGTGTTGCGGAAGGCGATGGGTAAAAAACAAAAATCGGTGCTGGATAAAATGAAAGCACAGTTTATTGAAGGTGCAACTGAAAAATTATTACCGGCAGATAAGTTAGAAAAAATTTGGACTGACTGGGAAGCCTTTGCACAATATGCGTTTAACAAATCTCACTCTACTTGCTATGCATATGTAGCTTATCAAACAGCTTATTTAAAAGCCCACTACCCTGCTGAATATATGTCGGCGGTGCTGAACAATGCGGGAAGTATTGACAAGATTACTTTCTTTATGGAAGAGTGTAAACGAATGGGATTAAAAGTACTGGGGCCGGACATCAACGAGTCATTAAAAGGTTTTGCTGTTAATGATAAAGGAGAAATTCGATTTGGTCTTGGCGGATTAAAAGGTGTAGGTGAAGCGGCGATAGAAAGTATAATTGATGAAAGAAAAAAAGGTGGCTCCTTTGTCAACATATTTGATTTTATAAAACGTATTAACCAACGTACCGTTAATAAAAAAACATTGGAGAGTCTTGCTCATGCAGGCGGCTTCGATTGTTTTCCCGAACATCACCGGGCACAATATTTTAATGTTCCTGAGGGAGAACTAATTAATGGTATTGAAAAAATAATCAAGTACGGACAGGTGTATGCCACTCAAAATGCAACCGCAACCAATACCTTGTTTGGCGACCTACCCATTAGCATGGAAATACCGCCACCAAAAATTCCGGATTGTGAACCCTGGCCATTAATAAAACAATTAGATAACGAAAAAGAGGTAACCGGAATATTTTTAAGCGGTCACCCGTTAGATAATTACAAATTTGAAATGCGGCATTATGGTGTTACGGCCATTGCCGATTTTAATGAGTTTAAAGATGAAATAAAAATGCAGCCAAATCCAGGCCGACCATTTAGGTTGGTGGCGATGGTAGTTATTGCTCAACACAGAGTTGCTCAAAAAAGCGGAAACAAGTATGGCAATTTCACTATTGAAGACTACTCGGGAAAAACAGAGTTTCCTTTGTTTAGCGAAGATTATTTGCGTCTTATTCCCATTTTGCAACAAGGAAGTACAGTTTTGATTAACGGCTACTTCAAACCGAGATATAATAAAGACGAATTTGAATTTAAAGTAATGTCTGTTTCGCTGGCCGAAACGATGAAACGGAACATGACAAAAGCGATAACTATCGAAGCTCATCCGCAGGACATTAGCGCAGCTATGGTAGCTTTTGTAGAAAAAAATGTGAAATCGCACCGGGGCAGTTCAACTTTAAAATTCGTTTTAACAGAACCAAAGAACAAGATGAAAATCAGCCTAGTAACTACCAGCACCGGCTTTGAAATGAATGAAGAAATGATTCAATTTTTGGAGAAAAGCCCGGAGCTTGAAGTGCAGGTGCAAACGGTTTAATTTTTCAATTTTATTTGGTAATTTTAAGCATGTACTCCGATAAAAACATTAAAGAAAAAATCTTCCATGAAATAGAATTGCTGTCAGAAAGTGAGCAGCAAACTGTTTTAGGCATAGTTGAAAATTATATTCACAATCAGGCAGATGAAACAGAATGGAACCAACTGCCGCAGGCATGGAGAACCAGAATTGAACAAAGCCTGAAACAAGCTGATGAAGGACAATTCATTTTGAATGAAGATGCCGTTGCTTATATCCGGAAAAAGCATGGATTGAATGACTAAGCCTGTTGTCCTTACTCCTATTGCTAAATCTGACCTGGAAAATGTTTCAGATTGGTTAGCTGAAAAATGGGGTCTCCGGGTTCTTGATAATTTTCTTGATTTATACCAGGCAAAAATTAATGTCATAGCACAACACCCTTCCCGTTATCCCATCATTCATCAGCCTTCAAAACTCAGAAAAGCAGTGCTAACCAAACACAACATCATCCTTGACCGTGAAAAGGAAGAGCATATTGAAATTGTGAGCATATTTGACACCCGCCAGAATACCGGCAACATAAAAGCTTATGTTAAAGGGACCTAAGTATCATAATTAGCCGTCGTTTTAGCAGTATTGTAAGCTAACTGACAACCTAAGCTGACAAGTTTTACACAAATCCACGTCACTACTGCATGTTAACTGTAACGGCCTTAAATTTGCCCTCCCAATAACAATTAAAACAAAAAATATTAAAATGGCTAAAGAGTATACCGATTCAAATTTCCAGACAGATGTGCTGGCTTCTGATAAACTGACCGTAGTGGATTTTTGGGCAGAATGGTGTGGACCTTGCCGTGCTATCGGGCCGGTAATTGAAGAACTGAGCAAAGAGTATGATGGCAAAATAAACGTAGGTAAAGTAAATGTGGATGTAAACCCGCAAGTATCTATGAACTATGGCATCACTTCTATCCCTGCTATCTTGTTCATTAAAAACGGACAGGTAGTTGATAAATTAGTAGGTGCACAACCCAAAGGTAATTTTGTAAAGAAAATTGAAGCTCATATTTAAGCGTTGCTTTTATAAAATTGAAACCCTGTCTCATTTTAAACGAGATGGGGTTTTTTGTTTTGCTAGCCACAGTTGTTCTATAATCAAACAAGTGTGTGACATAAAAGACGATGATAGTAGTAATACAGCTTAGTAAATAAACTATTCCGTGTAGTTATGAGATTCTTCTAACTTAGAAAACTAAGCTTTTTTAAAAATATTTTCGGAATTATTCCGTTATTAGTAGTACTCAAAATTCGTGTCTGTGAAAAAACTCTACTTTTTTATCCTGTTACTGTTTCCTGTTGTCGTTGCTGCACAAAAATCTGTTGACCTGGACCGCTATCGCTTTACCGTGCAGTTTCGTTCGCTGCCGGAATTACGATTAGATAGCACTTACCGAACTTATAATGTGGAAGTGGAGGGCACCAGGTTGATGCAACCCTTTTTGCAGGATATGTCGCCGGAAAAAACAGTGTTGCTGGAAGGTTGGCGAAAGTTGCCACAAGACGGGCATATAACTATTAAAGTAAAATTAGGTGACTTGTTGCCGGAATCTGTTTCGGTAAAAGAAAGAGCAGAAACTATTAAAAACAGAAGTGGACAGATAACCGGTACAAGAATTTATTATAGCCAGGAAGTGACTTACTCGTTTGAAGCCACCGCTACCCTTACCGATTATAATGGGATGCATATAATGGATCAGGAACTGGCTGGCCGTGGTTACAAGAAAACATACAGAAGCCCTGAATTTGCATTGAGACCGTTGGCAGAAGGATATTTCGCAATTAACTCACTGTCTGTCACAAAAGAATTATACAGGGATTGTGTTAACAGAGCCATGCATTATTTGAGTGAACGCATAACTAATAATTATGGATTTGATGAAACAAGTGCCAACGATTTTATGTGGATTATTGACAGCCGTAAGCATCCCGAATATGCAGCACACCGACAGGCATTTCAGCAAATGAATGAAGTTCTGTTCAGCATGAATGCCAATAGTTCCATAGAAGGCGCAAGGGAGCAACTACAACCAGTGATTAATTATTTTGAAAAAATTAAGAAAAAATATTCTTCTACCGATAAGCATGACAGAAAAATAAGGTATGCCAGTTATTTCAACCTGGCAGTTTTGTATTACTATTTAGACGACCCACAGGCAATGATGAAAGAAGCCAATGGATTAGAACTAAATGATTATGATGCGAAGGATGCCAAAGGATTTGTGCAAACAGCAACCTGGTTAAAAAATATTTTTCAGCAAACAAATATTTATACCCGTCACTTTACTATTGACCCGTCAAGATTTAAAGGCCCATATGAAAAAGATGATGTAACGGTAAATAAATAACAAAGGATTCGACTTAACAAATAGTTGCCTGGTATAAATAAACGCCACTGATCTAATTGCAGATTGACATCATTTTTTTTCTACACTCAAATAAACTATATCGCCTGGTTTTAGTTCGCCGTTATTTGTTTTCAGCCGAAGCAATTGGTCGTTAACCAACACATCAATACTGAAATAGCTTCCAAAAAAGTAAACAGATTGAATAACACCTTTAACAGCACTATCATTTTCAATTACAATGCTGAATTGTTCCGGCCTCAGCATTAATGGTTGCTGATGATTTTCAGAAGGGAAAAAAGCAACAGCATTTTCCTTGTTAAGCAGATTGTACTCACCAAAAAGCCCGGCGCAATATTCGTTAACAGGTTCGTAATAGATTTTTTGGGGTGTACCCTCTTGAATAATTTCTCCTTCCTTTAGTACTAAAATTCTATCTGCCCAGGAAAGTGTATCCGCAGCATCATGCGACACAATAATGCAACTGATGCCTAATTTTGAACTAATATCAAGCAGTACGGATTTAATAATGTTTTTATGAATAGCATCAAGGTTGGAGAAAGGTTCATCAAGCAGTAATAGTTTTGGAGAAGTAGTAAGTAATCTTGCTAATACAATTCGTTGCCTTTCGCCGCCAGAAAGTTGGTTTGTTTTTCTTTTTAATAAATGCTGGATTTTACAAATGCTGTATATACTGGCAGCTTCTTCCTCTGTTAATAAATTTTTGCTCTCCAGTTCTTCTTCCACCCGGTAATTATTGCGCAGCTCATAGTGCTGGCTCAGGTAAGCAATGGCAGGATGACCCGGTAACAATTTTTCAAACGGCCCCAATATTCTTTTGTTGTCAAAATAAATATTTCCTTCATCGGGTTGCGCCAGACCGGCTATCATTTTAAGCAAGGTTGTTTTGCCTGAACCTGTTTCTCCGGCAATGGCAATTTTTTCCAACGATTGCTGCGTAAAACTTATATCCTTTACAGTAAATTCTTCCTTTTCCCGTTTGCTGACACCCAATACGTTTAATAAAACCATGCCCAAAAATAAATCATGCGGGTTAATTAGCAAGATGGATTTTGCAACTCAATAATTGATTGTAAAAATCAAAAAGATAAGCAGCGGTCTTTAATGCTTAATCTCCGCCACATCTTTTGGATTGTGCTTGTATTTAAACATTGCCAAAAATAAAACTGCAATTACCAAAGCATATCCTGCAAAAGTGAACCAGATATTTTGCCAGTCTTTATTGCCGGCAGCATCGGTAAAATAGTCAACCACTTTACCCGCAAACAGGCCACCGAGAATTGCTCCCAATCCGTTGGTCATTAGCATAAATAATCCTTGTGCACTGGCTCTTATTTCAGGCTTCGCTTCTTTATCTACAAACAATGAACCTGATATATTAAAGAAGTCGAAGGCCATCCCATATACAATCATGGATAATAAAAGCAGCCATAATCCTGAACCCGGATC
>JANORJ010000066.1:0-1767 GCA_031415255.1 Chitinophagaceae bacterium
ATATACACTTATAAAAAAAATAAGAGTTTATCACTAAAATTGCAAATAATCAGGTACTTGTTCGATAGCTTAATACGTAGAAGTCCGATTTCTGAATAGAAAATGGCTTTTTTACTGTAGATAGTGAATCAAAAGCCAGCTACAATTTTGCAGAATTAATAATATTTGTGGATTGTTAAGAAGAAAATGCGTATAAATTATAGATATGCTGAAGTGTGTCCCTTCCTGCTTTTTTTTAAATCAGCAGGCTTACCGGCAAAGACTAATTCACCACCATCATCACCTGCTTCGGGGCCAAGGTCTATTACCCAATCAGCACTTTTAATAACATCAGTATTATGTTCTATCACCAGGATGGAATGTCCCTGTTCAATCAATGCATTGAAAGAAGTCAGTAATTTATTTATATCATGAAAGTGCAAACCGGTAGTAGGCTCATCAAAAATGAAAAGGATTTTATTGTTAGCTCTTCCTTTGCCGAGAAAAGAAGCAAGTTTTACCCGTTGTGCTTCACCACCAGACAACGTATCGGATGATTGACCCAATTTTACATAGCCTAAACCAACATCGCTTAGCGGTTGAATAGCTTTGGCTAAACCTTTTTCATCGTAAAAGAAACCAATCGCTTCATCCACACTCATCTCCAGCACATCAAAAATGTTTTTGTCCTTGTATTTTACTTCCAGTACTTCTTCTTTAAATCTTTTTCCACCGCATGATTCGCAGGTCAGGTGTACATCAGCCAGAAACTGCATTTCTACCACCTGTTCCCCTTCACCTTTGCAAGTATCACATCTGCCGCCGTCTACATTAAAAGAAAAATGTTTGGGTTGAAATCCCCGCATCTTACTTAAGGGTTGATTGGCATATAAATCCCTTATCTCATCATAAGCTTTTATATAAGTAACAGGATTACTTCTTGATGATTTACCAATTGGATTCTGGTCCACCATTTCTATCTGGGCAATGCCTTCAATATCGCCGGTTATTTGTTTGTGAAAACCGATCTTATCTCCGAATTCACCTTTCAACTTTCGCAGGGCGGGAAAAAGAATTTGTTTTACCAAGGTAGTTTTGCCACTTCCGCTTACACCACTTACCACACACAGCACATTCAATGGAAACTCAACAGTTATGTTTTTAAGATTGTGTTGCCTTGCTCCTTCTACTGTTATAGAACGATTCCATTTGCGAACTGTTTTGGGCGGCTCAATAGTTAAGTCACCATTCAAGTATTTACCAGTCAGGCTCATGGAGTTAAAAATGATTTCATCATAATCTCCTTCTGCTATCACTTCTCCACCCAAATGCGAAGCCAGCGGCCCCATGTCAATAATATGGTCAGCTTCCCGCATCATCATTTCATCATGCTCCACCACCACCACGGTGTTTCCTAAATCTCTCAGTTCTTTCAATACTTTAATCAGGTTGGCGGTATCTCTTGAATGCAATCCGATAGATGGCTCATCCAAAATATATAACGAGTTGGTAAGATTGCTGCCCAGGCTTCGTGTTAATTGTATCCGCTGGCTTTCTCCACCACTTAATGAATTGGCTAACCGGATTAATGTTAAATATCCTAATCCAACTTTTATCAACGTATCAAGACGATTATGTAATTCTATTAAAATTCTTTTCGCCACTTCTTTATCATGACTGCTTAGCTTAGACCCTAAAACATCAAACCAAACTTTTAAATCTCTAACTGGCATTGTGCTCAGCTCCCCAATATTTTTTTCATTCACCTTCACATACAATGCTTCTTTC
>JANORJ010000067.1:0-1534 GCA_031415255.1 Chitinophagaceae bacterium
GAGTAGTCGCATCAAACGAAACGGTAGCAGAGGTAGTGGTCATGTTTTGTGCAAACAAGCCGCCTGCAATAAAAAATAGAGACAAAGAAAGAATTGTTTTTTTCATGTTTTGTTGAGTTTTCTTTTTAATTAATAATAAAATCTTTATCAGAATTGTGCTGAAACAGTAATCTTTGGTTCTTTGGCTACTTTACCACCATCAATGGGGCCACCGGTGATACCATAGGCAGCCAGTACAATAGAAAAAGAAGAAGTGGCTTGCACTACACCATTAGTCACAGTAATAGTTGCTGGTGCAGAAAGAGGTTTGCTTATTCCTTTAACGGTAAGATTGCCGGAAATGGTTACGTTGTAAGTGCCATTAGTAGCGAACTTTACTTTATTGAGTACGTCAATTTTTCCGGCGAAAGTAAATTTGGGAAACTCGGTTGAGTTCATCCATTTGTTACCATTAAAATGCTTTTGTATACTTCCGTTAGTAAAAGAAAAATTATTTACGGCAGCTTCAAAAAGTAATGCTCCGGTTGTTTTATCCAACGCCCCGATTACGGTTTTGTTTTCTGCTTTGGGCAATGCATCTTTAGGAGTAGTAGCATCAAAAGTTACTACAGCAGAAGTAGTCGTTGATTTTTGTGCCATAGCTCCAGCTGCTATTGAAACGAAGGAAAGAAATAGAATTGCTTTTTTCATGTGTTTATTTTTGTTTTAATTAGTCACATGGAATTCGCCGCAAATAAGCATTACCGGTTGGTACGTTTTACTTATGGCTCATTTCATGTTTTGTTATTTAGTTGTATTTAAAGTTGCCCGTTTAAAGGTGATAACGGAAGTACCGAGTATTTCACTGAAAATGCTGCCGCTGCACACACCTTTCAGTGATACAGCATCGCCCTGCTTAATAGTTTTTACTTTATCAAATTGATTTTTTTCTAACGAAAAGATAGCATACGAGCCAGTGCTGTCTTCAAATTTGATAGTGCTGGTAGAATCCGGAAGAATTTCAACAGCAGATGTATTACCCGTTACTGCCAGCATTTTATCTGAATATTTTTTGTTTGTCGCTGTATCATTGGCAGTAAATTCTTTAATTAATTCTGCTGCACCTACTGTGTAATCAGCTTTTACATTCTCCGTTGCGGTATGTGTTTCTGACATTAATTTTTTTTCAATCAATTTGAAACTTGAAAAAACAAATACCGGGCCTATTACTACCCAGATTATTTTTTTTAACAAGGAGCCAACACTTAAAAATACTAACCCAATAGCTGCAACAACATGTGCCCAGGAGGCAATGGACATTAAACCCAGTACATTTTTTCCAACACCAAAATCAGTAAATAATATATAAAGGGTAATTAAGGATAGGGAGAGGGCTGCTGTAATAAAAGGAATCAAACCCGTTTTCTTATTGCTGACAGATAGGAAAATGATAACAATTGCCAATGCAGGGATAAGCCAAAATGCCAGGAAAGTGAAACTTAGTTTTGGAAAAGGATTCGCTAAAGCAAGTTTTGCTTCCGATATTTTAAACAAA
>JANORJ010000068.1:0-2768 GCA_031415255.1 Chitinophagaceae bacterium
GCTGGCACCACCTGCACCAACGATGGTATGCAGCTCATCAATAAACAAAATTACATCACGGTTCTTTTCCAGTTCATTCATGATGGCTTTCATTCTTTCTTCAAACTGGCCACGGTATTTGGTACCTGCTACTAATGCAGCTAGGTCAAGTGAAACAACTCTTTTATCGAATAATACTCTCGAAACTTTTCGTTGAACAATTCGAAGTGCCAACCCTTCTACGATTGCTGTTTTACCCACACCAGGTTCACCAATTAAAATCGGGTTGTTCTTTTTACGTCTGGAAAGAATTTGAGAAACTCTTTCTATTTCTGTCTCACGGCCAACGATAGGGTCTAATGCGCCAAGCTCCGCCATTTTGGTAATGTCGCGGCCAAAATTGTCGAGCACCGGTGTTTTACTTTTTGCTGCGCCTGGTTGCTTGGCTCCGCTTTTTGATTGAGAATACTTTTTCTCTTCATCAAAATCATCTTCGTTTTCGTCTTGAAATTCGGCACGGGGATCGTTTGATTTTACGATGCCCAGCTCTTGTCTGAATAAATCGTAGTCCACGTCAAATTGATTTAAAATTTGTGTAGCAATATTTTCTTTATTTTTTAAAATAGAAAGCATCAAATGTTCTGTCTCTACAGTGGCACTTTTTAATGCCTTTGCTTCGAGTACAGTAACCCTGATAACCTTTTCTGCTTGCTTTGTTAGTGGCAAGCTATTAATGTTAGCAATATTCTTACCAGTTTTATCCTTTACCGCCAGCTCAATTTCCTTTCGTAATTCATAAAGGTCAACATTGAAACTTTTGAGGATACGGACGGCTGTATTATCTCCCTCCCTTATCAGGCCGAGCAACAAATGTTCGGTGCCGATAAAATCGTTACCAAGCCTTAATGCTTCTTCCCTGCTGAACGAGATAATTTCCTTAACCTGTGCTGAAAAATTATTATCCATTTTTAGATAATTGGTTGTGATACAATATTAACGAATAAATTTGGTTCTTGTTCTGCCGTACTTATAAACGGAATGTTGATAATTTAAGTTGTTCATCCTTTGCTTTTTTATCAGTTTTCAATTTGAAGTAAGGAAACATCCCGATAGCTATCGGAACAAACTAATACATTATGCAGGTCAAAACTGATACCAAAGAGAAATTTCATGTCATCACGGTAGCCGGGCCTTCTCTTTCTGCTACTATGACAGATGAATTGGGAGATTGTTTGTTGCCTTTCCTGCAAAATGACGTTAAAAACCTTGTGCTGATATTAAAGGACATCGAAAGTATTGATGTGGTTGCCGCAGAAAAATTGGTTTACATCCAACAGAAGTTCTACGAAAACAGTGCCTCTTTTGTCATTTGCGAATTGCAAAAACCAGTAGAAGAATTTCTTGATCAAAATGAATTACTGGAAATGATGAATGTAACACCTACCCAAAGCGAGGCTTGGGACATTGTGCAGATGGAAGAAATTGAAAGGGAATTTTTAGAAGAAGAGTGATGGTGAGTCAGGAGTCTTTAGTCGGGAGTTTGGAGTCGGAGAACTTAAAGTCAACATATATTTCCCTAGCTTAGACAGGCGTACAATTCTGGAATCTTATCCTTATTCCGTTGTAAAACGAAAACAAATTCCGTTCAGATACTTTTCTGCACCCAGTACGTTGGACACTTTAAGCAATTATTAATTATTAATTTTTAATTCTTAATTAGTTGTAGAAATGTGCAGCTAAATTGGCTTAATTTTAGTCTAAGGCTTATCACTAATACACCAAAATCACAGATTCCTTCATGTTCGCTGTTACCATTCTCGGAAATAACTCTGCCGTACCGGCTTTTGACCGCCATCCCACCAGTCAGGTGGTAACGCTTGATGGCACCAATTATCTTGTTGATTGCGGAGAAGGCACTCAGATACAACTAATCAATTACAAAATACGCCGTAGCAAAATATCACACATCTTCATTTCCCATCTTCATGGCGACCATTATTTTGGATTGATTGGCTTGATCAACTCTTTTAGCTTGCTAAGCCACCAGCAGGAGATGCATGTATATGGCCCTTCGCCTTTAAAAGAAATAATAGAGTTACAGTTAAAGGTGGCTGATACCACCATGTGCTATCCTTTGCATATCCATCATATTACTGAAGCCGCAACGTTGATAGATACTGAAAAGCTTCGGGTAAAATGTTTTCGTACCAATCACCGGATAGAATGTTATGGATTCTCTTTTGAACAAAAAAAGCAGCCCAGAAAACTACTTCTGGAGAAAGCAAAAGAATTTGAAATACCGGACCTTTTTTACGACCGGTTAAAAAACGGGGAAGATTATACCCGAAAGGATGGAACTGTTATTAAAAATGATGCAGTAACAGGTGTAGCCGAACCTGGAAAAAAATATGCTTTCTGTGCTGATACTAAATATGATGAATCACTGATAGCGCATATACAGGGAGCAAACATGATTTATCATGAAACAACCTATTTAGACAACCTGAGAGAAAGAGCCGAAAGCCGTTTTCATTCCACTACCAAACAAGCCGCATTGATTGCAAAGAAGGCTGGAGTAAAAAAATTGTTGATTGGCCACTTCAGTAGTAAGTATGATACACTGGAAGAGTTTGAAGCAGAAGCCAAAGAAGTATTTGAAAACACAGAGCTGGCTTTGGAAGGTGTTTGTTATGAGGTGTAAACCCCAACCCCTAAAGGGGCTTAACAAGCCTGTATAAATTTTAAGTTTTAAGGAGCAGGTAAACTCTCATGGCATTTGTGAAGTCACC
>JANORJ010000069.1:0-8326 GCA_031415255.1 Chitinophagaceae bacterium
TGTTGTTATAGTATTTCCTTATTCGAAAAATCCGCCGTTGAAAGTTCGGTAAATTTGCAACATGGAAAAGGTTCAATGGAAAGTAGATGGAATGGATTGCACCACCTGTGCCCTGAACATTCACAAATACCTGGAAAAACAGGGTATGAAGAATGTAAAAGTGAATTTTTCGACTGGTGATGTGATTTTTGATACTGACGAAACAATAGCAGAAGAAAAAATAAGCAAAGGGATTAATGACCTCGGCTATAAAGTGGTTAATTCAGATGCACATAGTCATAGTCATGATGAAGGAAGTCCGATAAAATTTCTCTCAACGCATTTACAACGTTTCTGGTTCTGCCTTCCTTTTACTGCTTTGCTTATGTTGCACATGATTCCCGGTCTTCATATTCATTGGCTGATGAACCATTGGGTACAATTAGCACTTACTATTCCTGTTTACCTTGTTGGTATGAGTTTCTTTGGCAAAAGTGCCTGGAAAAGTATTCGCAATGGTATGCCCAATATGAATGTACTAATAGCAATTGGCGCCACGGCTGCATTCTTTTATAGTTTATACGGGTCACTCACCGGGCAAGCAGAGCAGTATATGTTTTATGAAACGGCTGCCACTATTATTACATTGGTCTTTCTCGGTAATTATTTAGAAGAGGCTTCCATTGCTTCCACACAAAAGGAGTTGAACAAGCTGGCCAAATCTCAAAAGGTGATGGCCAACATGATTGCTTTTGATGATGAACATAAAGAACAAATTTTCCCGGTTGAGAATACACAGTTAAGAGTTGGTGATTTAATCCTGATAAAAAGTGGAGAACAAGTTCCGATTGACTGCAAAATTTTGTGGGGCGATGTGCAGGTGAATGAAGCTATCGTTACCGGCGAAAGTGCACCAGTACATAAAATTGCCAAAGACAAATTGATTGGCGGAAGTGTTATCAGTGATGGAACAGTAAAAGCACAGGTAACTGCAGTTGGAAATGATACGGTATTATCCGGAATAATAAATATGGTGAAACAAGCACAGGGAGAAAAACCTCCTGTGCAGTTGTTGGCAGATAAAATCAGTGCCATCTTTATTCCTATCGTATTGGGAATAGCGGTACTCACTTTAATTATAAGTTGGATTGTGTTAAAAGATTTTACGCCGGCTTTGATGCGAAGTATTGCCGTATTAGTAATTGCATGTCCCTGCGCCATGGGATTGGCTACCCCAGCTGCTATTGCTGTTGGGCTGGGTCGTGCAGCCAAGACGGGTATTCTTTTCCGTAATGCTACCAGCCTTGAAACGTTTAAAGACATTAAGCAAGTAGTGTTTGATAAAACCGGAACATTAACAACAGGAAAGTTTATTGTTTCAGGTTTTCAGTCTGGTACTTTGGAAGAATCCGAATTTAAAAAAATTGCTTACAGTCTTGAGAAATATTCTAATCACCCGATTGCAAAATCTATCATAGCAGAATGGAAAACGAAAGATGAGATACGATGGAAAAAGATTGAAGAAGTGAAAGGTTTTGGCATGAAAGCAGAAGATGCTGAAGGAAATACCTGGTGGGCTGGTTCATTTAAAGTAGCTGCAAAAATGACCACTGATGAAACACATAATATTTACATCCTTAAAAACGATTCCCTACTCGGATGGATTGATGTTAAAGATGAGATAAGGCCGGAGGCAAAATCTGTTATTAATTATTTACACAGTAAGAATATTCAAACTATTTTATTGAGTGGAGACAGGTTAGCCAAATGCAATGAACTGGCGGCTCAGTTAGGAATTGATACAGTAATAGCGGAACAAACACCGGAACAAAAATTAAATAAGATAACTGAACTAAGTGCCGTTGCTCCCACTGCCATGGTGGGTGATGGCATCAATGATGCACCAGCATTGGCAAAAGCAACAATTGGCATTTCCATGAACGATGCTTCTCAAATAGCGGTGCAATCAGCACAAGTAGTATTAATGAATCATGGCTTAAAGAATTTACCTACAGCATTGGGGCTTGGAAAACATACATATATAACTATCAAACAAAATCTGTTCTGGGCCTTTGCTTACAATATTATTGCTATCCCTGTTGCAGCCTTGGGATTCCTTACTCCTACATTTGGTGCATTGGTAATGGGACTGAGTGATGTGGTGCTGGCCATAAACTCTGGCAGGTTATTTATAAAAAAAGTAACCTAACCACACTCATTTTAACCAAACGAAATCAATTGTTTCAGTAATTAATTCTATTTTCATCTTCATTGAGTGAAGTAAAGAATATGTCTGTAATTTTTCTTTTAAAAAAAAACAGGTTACTGATTATTGCCTGCCTTTTTCAGTTTAGCATAGCTAATGCTCAAACGAATTTATTACTCAACGGGGGATTTGAAGATGTAAACACCTGCACCGAGTACAGTTCTGAATGTGGTGTGGAGGGATGGTTTTACCTAAAAGATGTGAAAGCACAGATGCTGGAAAATGAAACCAATACGAATCGTTTTGGGAGTAATTCATTCGGCATTTTTTATAATTGGCTTGGCTATACCGACTTTGCTCCTCTTATTGGCGCCATTCTTCCTTGTGGTTTGCAAAAAGACAGTCGTTATACTTTTAAAGGAATTATATCAGCTAAACTGAATCCAAAGTTAATTTTAAAAGCAGGTTTTTGTGTTGGCGAAAAATTTTATGTCCCCAAGAGACCCTTTTCAAAAAACATGCAACCAGAACGAATTGATTCCATAAAAAAAATACCGAATACTAATTTTTTCGAGTTCGAATACAGTTTTATTGCCACGGGCAAAGAAAAGTACCTGACGTTCGGTACTTATGTAGAAGAAGATACGGTGGGTGCAAAGAAGAAATTAATTGGTACGCAAACTATATCATTGGTGTTGGATAATTTTCAATTGATTCCGGCCAACGAAAAAGAAACTACCTGTCCTGATTTTACTCTTAATAAAGAAGAGATTTATAAATACAATTTTCGGCACAAAGAAATGGACTACTCTCTTTATGGCAGAGGCGAACTAGCCATTGTGTTTACCAATGAAGACAGTAATTCCATTACACAAATAAAAGAACCACCACCACCAACCCTTCCACCGCTTAAACCAGACACTTTGAAACTAGGTGATGTGTTTTTTGATTTTAACAAAGCAAAACTAAAACCCGAAGCAATAAAAATGCTGCAAGCTTTCTTTATCAATAATAAAACTGCATCATCTATCGACAGTATGTATGTGGAAGGCCACACAGATTCTATTGGCAGCGATAGTCGAAATCTAACACTAAGTTTTCAGCGTTGTGAAAGCATCCGGCAGTGGCTATTACAAAATAAGGTTTCGACAGCAGCAGTCATTCAGGTACATCCATTTGGCAAATCAAAACCCGTTGCCAGCAACAGCACTTCGCAAGGCAGGGCAATGAACCGGCGGGTAGAAATGATTGTTTTCCGAAACCCTGTAAAGTAATTGCAAAGCATTAATTTGTCGTCCTAAATAAGCCGGTACTTATTGACAGCCATTCAAAAAATATTAAAACAATACTGGGGCTTCGATACATTTCGTCCGTTACAGGAAGATGTAATCAATGCCGTGCTTGACGGAAAAGATACTTTAGCCCTAATGCCAACAGGTGGAGGTAAGTCATTATGCTATCAGGTGCCTGCTATGGTAAAAGATGGAATGTGCCTTGTTATTTCTCCATTGATTGCATTGATGAAAGATCAGGTAGAAAATCTTCGCAAAAAAAGCATAACGGCTTTCGCCATTTATTCCGGTATGAGCCGTAAAGAAGTTATTAATACATTTAAAGTAGCTTCTGAAAGTAACTGCAAATTTTTATACGTTTCTCCGGAAAGATTGGAAACAAATTTATTTAAAGAGTATTTGCCGGGACTAAACATAACATTAATTGCTGTTGACGAAGCGCATTGCATTTCACAGTGGGGTTATGATTTTCGTCCGCCGTATTTACGAATTGCTGCATTACGAGAAGAATTACCCGGTGTCCCTATACTTGCTTTGACAGCATCAGCAACGCCGGATGTTCAGAATGATATTTGTGAAAAACTATCCTCACCCCCAACCCCTCTCCATGAATGGAGAGGGGGACAGACTCCCAAAGAAGAAGAAATCATCAATGGTTTTATAATATTTCGTCAATCATTTGAAAGAGCTAATCTTTCTTATAGCAACTTCAAAGTAGATTCTAAAATCAATAAGATAATTGAGATACTGAGAAAAGTTGCCGGTACCGGTATCATTTATTGCAAAAGCAGAAAGAGAACGAAAGAAATAAGTGAATTACTGCAACTGCAAAACATATCATCCGATTTTTATCATGCAGGTTTAGTACAGGAAGAAAGAAGTAAGAAACAGGAAGCATGGATAAATAATAAAACAAGAGTAATTGTTTGCACCAATGCCTTTGGAATGGGAATTGACAAGCCGGATGTAAGAACAGTGATACATGCTGATGTGCCGGATTGCTTGGAAAATTATTACCAGGAAGCAGGCCGTGCCGGTAGAGATGGAAAAACCTCTTATGCAGTACTGTTGTTTGATGAAAGAGATTTGAATGAATTAGAAGAACTTTCTGCACTTCGTTTCCCTTCATTGGGGGATATAAGAAATGTTTATCAATGCGTTGCTAATTATTTACAAATACCAACCGGCACCGGTGAAGGTGAGTATTATGATTTTGATATTTCCGATTTTTTGAGAAAATTTAAATTAACCAGCCATACTACGCTTTACTCATTAAAGGCATTGGAACAGGAAGGTTGGCTGGCTTTTAATGAACAGGTTTTTCTTTCCTCATCAGCTATGTTTACTTCCAGCAAAAATTATTTACAGGAATTTGAAACAGCTCATCCGCAACTGGAACTTGTTATTAAAACATTGCTCAGGGCTTACGAAGGAATTTTTGACCAACCTGCTTCTATCTCAGAAAGAATGATGGCCGGATTAATGAAGAAGGATGCAGAAGAAGTAAAAAAACAATTATCAGAACTGCAACGCTTCGGCATTATTGACTATTCTCCGCAGAAGGATACCCCACAATTATACCTACTTCGCAATCGTATCAAAGCAGAAGACATTACCATCAACATGGTGGCTTATAATAAACGAAAAGAACAGTTTCAGCGACGGATGAAGCAGATGGTAAGTTATGTAAAAGAAGAAACGCAATGCCGAAGCCGCATCATCGGTGCCTACTTTGGCGATTCGGCTATTAAACCCTGCGGCATTTGTGACAACTGTCTGCGGCAGAAAGCCACTACCCTCACTAAAGAAGAATTTGAAACATTGCATCACCGCATTATCAATATGGTAAAATATGAATCGCTGCATACCAAAGACCTGTTGCTAAAACTTTCGGGCATTAAAAAAGAAAAAGCCTGGAAGGTGTTGGAATTCCTTCAGGCTGAAAATAAAATAGTGATGGATGCAGGCGGTTGGGTAAAATTAAAATAAACTCTTTCTTCGGCTTCTTCCGCCCAATCCTAACACACCTAATAATGTTCTTACAATAGAATTACCAGCAGTCCTTGTCATGCTCTTTACTACAGGGTCATCGAAAAATCCTTTTTCTTTTTTGGCCGGAGTTTTCTTTTCTGTCTTTTCTTCATTGTCGTCTGCATCTCTTTTAGCAGCGTCTTCTAATTTCTCCGTAAGAATTTCGTAAGCACTTTTGCTATCAATTACTTCGTTGTATTTCGCAGCAATTTTTGAATGGCTGACCAATGTATCAATTTCTGCATCCGTTAAAATATCCATCCGGCTTTGTGGCGGACGAATCATACAATGAACTAATGGGGTGGGAATACCTTTTTCATTTAGTATCGTTACCAGTGCTTCACCAGTTCCTAATTGGGTAATCAGGTCTTCGGTTTTATAAAATTCCGTTTCCGGATAATTCTCCGAAGTTTGTTTTATTACTTTTCTATCAACAGCCGTAAAAGCTCTTAAAGCATGTTGCACTTTCAACCCTAATTGCGCCAACACAGATGCGGGCACATCCATCGGATTTTGTGTACAGAAATAAATACCAATTCCTTTGGAACGGATAAGTTTAATAATCGTTTCTATTTGTTGCAGCAGTGCATCGTTTGCTTCCTGAAAAATAAGGTGGGCTTCATCAATAAACATGACCAGCTTTGGCTTGTCCATATCCCCTTCTTCAGGACAGGTGGCATATAGTTCAGCCAGTAGCTGCAACATAAATGTAGAAAACAGTTTTGGTCTGTCTTGCAAGTCAGTCACTCTTACAATCGAAATCATTCCTTTCCCATCACTATTAATTCGTAGCAGGTCTTCTACTTCAAAACTTTTTTCGCCAAAAAAAACATCAGCACCTTGTTGTTGCAGTTCAATTACTTTTCGCAAAATAGTTCCGACAGATGTTGTAGATATTTTTCCATAGTCTTTTTCCATATCGGCCTTGCCTTCATCACCAACAAACTGCAGCACTTTAATGAAGTCTTTTAAATCAAGCAGCGGCATTTTTTTATCATCACAATACTTGAATATCATGGCCACAAAACCACCTTGTGTATCATTCAACCCGAGAATTTTTGAAAGCAACACCGGACCAAACTCACTAACGGTAGCTCTTAATCTTGCGCCTTTCTGGTTACTTAACGTCAGCAAGTCTGTGGGGTAAGCCGTTGGTTTGTATTCAATATTTAATTTCTGGCAACGGTCAGTTATTTTTTCATTTATTGTTCCGGTAGCAGCAATACCACTCAGGTCACCTTTAATGTCCATCAACAACACCGGCACACTGGCATCACTCAGTCCTTCGGCCAGCATTTGCAGGGTTTTTGTTTTACCGGTTCCGGTTGCACCAGCTATCAGGCCATGCCTGTTCATTGTTTTTAGTGGAATCAATACATCTGCACCGGGCACAACTGCACCATCCAGCATGGCGGCACCGATTTTAAAACATTCGCCTTTAAAGGTGTAACCTGTTTTTATTGTTTCGAGAAATTTTGTGGGGTCGGGCATCTGAATAAATTTGGCTGAAAGTTAAATGAAAAGTTTTAGTTGTTTATAAATCTTACTACTTCTCCGGCATCTGCACAGCTGAGTTACGACTTGGTAAAACAATCCTCTTTTCAGTTCCATTTCCATATCGTCGCAGCAAAAAAATAATCAAATCTCTATTCCAGACCGGCATGGCACAGTTTTTATACTATAAAGCCAAAGTAGAGAGCCGAAGGGTTGAAACGGCGGGATTTAACAAAATATTCGTCCCGGATTCTTTAACCCCCGAAATGCTTTAACTTTATTTGTCAACAATAATAAAACCACCAGACAATGGACACTAAGAAACCACAAATTTTACTTTGCGAAGATGACCCGAACCTCGGGAGTGTATTAAAGAATTATCTTGAGCTAAACGATTATGAAGTAATCCTGGAAAGAGATGGCCGCCTCGGCTTAGCCGCTTTTCAACGGGAAAAATTTGACCTCTGCCTGCTCGATGTAATGATGCCCAATATGGACGGATTTACATTGGCTGAAGAAATAAGAGATGTGGATCCTGATATTCCTCTGTTCTTCCTAAGTGCTAAAACGATGAAGGAAGATGTTATCCAAGGCTATAAACTCGGTGCCGATGATTATATCACCAAACCTTTTGACAGCGAAGTTTTGCTGCTAAAAATAAAAGCGATTCTGAAAAGGAATGAAGAGCAGAACAAAGAAAGTGAGAACAAAGAATTTGATTTATCCACTTATCACTTCAATCCCAAGTTGCGTCAGCTTATTCATAATGGCATCACACAAACATTATCTCCCAAAGAAAATGAGTTGCTGAAAATGCTGGCTGAATACCTGAATGATTTATTGCCAAGAGAACAGGCATTAAAGAAAATATGGGGCAGCGATACGTATTTTAATGGCCGCAGTATGGACGTTTACATTGCCAAGCTGCGTAAATATTTGAAAGATGATGAAAAGATTGAGATTGTGAATATACATGGCAACGGTTTCCGTCTTGTTGTACAACCATAAAGCCCCCATCCTCCCGCACAAGCGGGACAAGCTCTAAAGGGGTGAAATTATTAGAAAGCTATCTCAGATATGAGGTAGTTTTTTTTATGAAAATAATGTTCCTGAAGAATTGGGACGAGTTTTTCCAAGATGTTCATACGCCTTTGCGGTTACCTCTCTACCTCTCGGGGTACGTTGTAAAAAACCTTCCTGTATCAAAAATGGTTCATACACTTCTTCTATTGTACCAGCCTCTTCACCAACAGCAGTGGCAATGGTGGTAATGCCAACAGGGCCGCCTTTAAATTTTTCGATAATAGCTTGAAGTATTCTGTTA
>JANORJ010000070.1:0-2162 GCA_031415255.1 Chitinophagaceae bacterium
TACCGAAAGCAATTTTTCGGGATTTGAAAAAAAATATGATGGCATGGACTGGCGAAGTCTGCGGCTGGTTTTTAAAATGAAAGACGGAAAGTTTTTTTTAGTCGGCGTTATTCATGACGAATGGACTATTTAATAAACGTATTCCCGATATAGCCACCAGCTTCCATCAGCCAGCCAATACCCAGGTGAACCATCAATCCGCCATAGATGGACCGGGTGTGATAAACAACCACTCCCAGGATAATTCCACCAAAATAAGAGCTGATACATTCGCCTAATGGCTTACCAAAGTGTATGGCACAATAAAAACAAGCCATTGGTAAAATAGCATCTTTACCTGCCCATTTAATAAAGGCCAATATTAAAAACCCACGGAAGAAAAGTTCAATGCCGATAAAATCGCTGCCATACGATAATTCGAACAGTAGTTTATGCCACCAGGTAATGCCGCCTTCATTATAAACACCGGCAACAGATTTTAATTTCGGATACACTGCCAGAAAATCCGCCTGCGTAGAAGCTATTGCTATCAATGGGATCATAATCAGTAACATCAGCAGGTATGGCTTCCAGTTAATACCTTTCTTAATTAGTCCATAAAATGGCTGCTCTTTGTCAAAATATCGCCAAAGAACAAAAAGAATTCCGGCAACGATTACTAATAACAGCGGCCAATAGATAATATGATTCCAGTAATTATTCCAGTTCGGGTTGTCAGAAAAATTATATGAAATGTCAAGACTAATTTTTAATGCAAAGATGAAGGGAGCTATAAAAAGAAGAATTAGAAAAATTCTTTTTCTGGCATAACCCTTTGGCTTAACCAAGCTGATTAGCAGGTAGGGGATAGCAAAGGCAATCAGGAAGACTGCATACCAGTAAATAAGTTTAATGATGAAAGAATTATTTTTTCGTATAAAACTATCCAGCCCGAAATTATAATTAATAAACACCAGTAAAGCGGTGAAGACAGATATGGACATTAAAACCCATTTATCTGTTTCTGCGAAATACCGACGTATATATTCTATTATACTTTTCATTAAAGGTGAAAAATAAAATATTTTAACGGACTTTAAACTTTCCTTCTCCACACAGTTCAAAAGTTGCGTTAATAATTTATAAACCCTAAAAGTATAGCCATGAAAACTTTATCAATTAACCGGATCACACTTGCTGCTATTGCAGTATTATTTTCCACTTTTATTTTTACTTCTTGTCAAAAGGAAAACAGTTTTAGTAACTCAGCTGCAGTTGTAACAGAAGAAGAAGCTGCTACTCTTTCTGATGAAAGCACACAAGCAGAAGCCAGCTTTGATGATGCAGATGATATTTCTATAACCGCTGCTGAAGAAGAAGGCAATGCCGGTGGTTTTGGTGTGGAAGGACGTACTGCCACACAAGGCCGTATATTCTTGCCCAATTTTTTTGAACTGCGTGAAAGAATCGGTGACTGCGCCACTATCACCGTTACTCCCAACGACAGCACTTATCCTAAAACGGTTACCATTGATTTTGGTGACAGTTGCCGTGGTCGTGATGGTAAAGTAAGAAGTGGAAAATTAGTGCTTCATTTTACTGCTCCTTTACGCAGACCAGGTTCAGTAGTTACTCTCACTTTTGTACGGTATCGTGTAAACCGGGTACATATTGAGGGTACAAAGATTTTTACCAACCTTTCCGAACCGCCTGTGCATAAATGGAGTATAGCAGTTGTTGACGGCAAAGTAACTTTCCCTAATGGAAGAGGTTACAGGTACGAAGGCATAAAAACAGTTACACAAATTGCTGGTATGCTGACTGCAATTGTAAGAGATGATGTGTACAAAATTACCGGACGTTCAAAAACAACTTTCAATAATGGCACAACAGTAAATTTGAATACTGAAACTCCGTTAATTAAAAAAGTAAACTGCCATTGGATAAGCGAAGGAACATTGAAAATAAAAATCAATGACAGGGTGCTTATGTTAGATTTTGGCTTCCCTAGTAATGGAGATTGCGATAACAAAACCTTACTTAGCTGGAATAACGGAAACAGCCAGCGGATAATTATTTTACCATAATAATTTTACTGTATTTAATATATTTATAAAGTCTTCCCATAAACCGGGAAGACTTTTATTTTTCCTTCATAAAATTCTTATTAATCCATACTACTG
>JANORJ010000071.1:0-2971 GCA_031415255.1 Chitinophagaceae bacterium
ACAAAGAAGAGGATCTTATAAAAAATGGTGGACCGGAGTATTGATAAATCAAGATAGAAGTATCCGAGAGAAATTAAATTTATTTTGGGTAGATCATTTTGGCAATGAAGCATCTGATGTGGGTAATGGTAACTGGGCATACATGCAGCACAACCTAGTGCGGCAATATGGATTGGGAAATTTTAAACAAATGATTGATGCCATTACGAAGGATATTTCTATGCTTCGCTATCTCAATGGTTATCTCAGTGTAGCATCTGCCCCCGATGAAAACTATGCCAGAGAATTAATGGAGTTATTTACACTGGGCAAAGGTACTGGTTCGCAATACACCGAGAGTGATGTGAAGGAAGCCGCCAAGGTATTAACCGGCTGGCAGGTAAATGGCACTACTTACACTTCTGTATTTACTTCCGGCAGGCACTCAGCTGTTAATAAAACATTTTCATCTTTCTTTAATAACACCGTTATTACAGGAAGAACAGGGGCAACGGCAGGCCAACTGGAACTTACTGATTTGTTGAATATGATTTTTGCAAATTCGGAAGTGGCTAAGTTTATTGTCCGCAAGTTTTACCGCTTCTTTGTTTATTATACTATTGATGCTACTACGGAGACTAATGTAATAACACCACTGGCAGATATTTTCCGGACTAACAATTATAATATCCGTCCGGTGTTAGCTGCACTTTTCAAAAGCGAACATTTTTTCGATGTATTAAATCAGAATTGCTATATCAAAAGCCCTGCAGATCATATCATTGGTTCACTCCGTGAAATGAATGCAGTATTCCCTGTGGCAACAGACTGGGATGCCAACTATGGAATGTGGAATTTCTTTTATGCTTATATGGTAAACACCGGGCAGGTGCTGCATGATCCGCCCAATGTTGCCGGCATGCCAGCTTATTATCAGGAACCACTCTTTCATGAAATCTGGATTAACTCTGATTCATTGCCAAAACGTAATCAGTTTACAGATCTGATGGTAAACTCTGGTTACACAAGGAACGGACAAAGAGTTATTTTCAACTTGGTGGCGTATGTTCAGCAATTCAACAATCCCGGTAATCCAAATGATTTGATTGATGATGCGTTGAAATTTATTTTCCGTAACCAGTTGTCGTATGAATCAAAGAAGACAATTAAAACGCAAGTATTACTGAGCAACCAGCAATGGGATTATTATTGGACAAATGCATGGACGGCTTATATCGCCAGTCCTACAACAGCCAATTTCAACATTGTAAATAACAGGCTGAAATCATTATTCCAGTATTTTTTTAACCTAGCAGAATACCAGTTATCATAAATCATCTTTTGCCAGTCCGACCGGGTTATCCGGGCGGGCATCTTTAAAATAGCCAACATGAAAAGAAGAGATTTTTTGCAAAAAACCATACCAGCAGCTACATTGTTGCCCGCTGTTATAAGCGGTTATTCTGTAAAAGCATTTGCAGCAGACTCGCCATTGGTGCAGGCATTGATGCAAAGCACTACCGATACAGATCATGTACTGGTTATTATTCAGCTTTCTGGTGGTAATGATGGATTGAATATGGTGATTCCTATATCCACTTATTCTAATTATTATAATGCAAGAACAAATGTGGCTATTCCGCAAAATAGAATACTTCCACTCGGCAACAGTGGTGCAGGCATTCATCCTGCTATGACAGGGCTGCATACACTACACAATAACGGCATGATGAAAGCCATACAAGCAGTAGGTTATCCGCAACCAAATTTTTCTCACTTTCGTGCCACTGATATATGGATGAGTGCATCCAACAGCAATCAAGAAGTATTTAGCGGATGGGCAGGCCGCTACCTTAATTTAGAATATCCCGATTTTCCGATTGGCTATCCAAATTCACTTTCACCAGATCCGCTGGCTATACAAATTGGATCTACTACTACCTTAACCACACAAGGGCCGGTAGTAAATATGGCAATGAGCATTACTAATCCCACATCGTTTTATAATTTATTAAATGGAACTACTGATCCGGTACCTGATACACCTGCCGGTAAAGAATTGAAATACGTAAGGCTAGTTTCTCAACAAACACAAAAATATTCTACCGTTATCCGTGCTGCTGCTGCTGCGGTACCAACACAAGGCACTTATCCTACCAACAACAGTCTGGCCGATCAATTAAAAATTGTTGCTCGATTAATTAAAGGAGGTTTGAAGACAAGAGTGTACATGACCAATTTCGGTGGGTTTGATACCCATTCGGTACAAGTAAATTCTGCTGACACCACCACCGGCTCTCATGCTACTTTATTGCAACGGGTGTCTGATGCCTGCAAAGCTTTTCAGGACGACCTGCAGCTAATGGGAATACAGGACAGAGTAATAGGAATGACCTACAGTGAATTTGGCCGTCGTATTAAATCTAACTCCAGTGTGGGTACAGACCACGGCGCTGCTGCACCTATGTTTCTTTTTGGAAGTAAAATTGAAGCAGGTGTATTGGGAGATAATCCTACTATACCTACTAATGCTTCGGTAAATGATAACATTCCGATGCAGTATGATTTTAGAAGTGTGTATGCTACTATATTGGAAAAATGGTTTTGCCTTGATAAAACAGTAGTGGCCGGATTATATCCACCAAATATCAATGCACAGTTACAAACGCTGCCGCTGTTCAAGAGTAGCATTACTTGCAATGGCATTACACCACCTACACCCGTTCCGGATACGGAAAAAGTTATTTACAACTATCCTCATCCATTTACTAACAGTACCGACATATTTTTTAAAACACAAGGTGGCCACACACTGATACAGATTATAGATACTCTGGGTCGGGTTATCAGCACACCTATAGATAAAGATTATCCTGCTGCAACAAAAGATAAAGTAACTTTTAACTCTGAAGGATTGCCCACTGGTATCTATTATGCCCGTTTGCAAAATGGAGTAATGCAAAAAGTGTGGCCGATGTTGAAAGTGAGGTAA
>JANORJ010000072.1:0-3952 GCA_031415255.1 Chitinophagaceae bacterium
TGGGAACTATTGGTGATGCAGGAACTTTCTCTTTTGACTTTGTAAAAACAATGACCTGTGGCGAAGGTGGAGTAATTATGACCAACCGGGAAGATGTTTATATAAGTTCTGATGGCTATACGGATCATGGGCATGATCATAAAGGCGGTGCAGACCGTGGTGCAGACCTTCATCCATTTATTGGTTACAACTACCGCATTTCTGAATTACATGCAGCCGTTGGACTGGCACAGATAAAAAGATTGGATGAATTTTTAACCATTCAGAAAAAGAATCAGACGCACTTAAAAAATATATTGGCACAAATACCGGAAATCACTTTTCGCCGGGTACCAGATCCTGAAGGCGACAGTTGCAGTTTTGTAAGCTGGTTCTTACCTACCGCTGAAATAACAAAAGCTGTTGTTGTAGAAATGAAAGCACAAGGAATATTGCCTGGTAATTTTTATTGGTTCGATAATAACTGGCACTATATCCGCAAGTGGGATCATCTTAAAAATTCTATCACTTTAAACTCTTTGCATCCAGATTTAAAAGCACAGGTTATTCATCATGCCACTAAGGATTTTGCTGTCAGCGATGCGATAATGAGCCGTTGCATTTCTACCGCCATCAGTTTGGTGTGGACGGAAGAACAGATTAAAGAAAAAGGGGAGAAGATGGTGGCGGTTATTAAGAAAGTGCTGAGTACACAAACGGCCAGCGTTTAAAATCCTTTTTCTTTCATCAACTTATCTAGCTCCTTCCATTTTTTCCCCTTGGAAAAATTGGCGGCCAGTTCCGAATCAAAATTTTCCAGCAGCACCTGGTGCATTCCCAATCGCTTTATTCTTTTTTTTAAAATGGCATTGGCTTTGTTTTCTTCTGCTATCATGCCGCCATAAATAACAGAGAACCAAATATCCATTTCTTCTGCATGGGTTTCATAATCATCACTCAGCGTAGTTATTAAATTGAGTGCCTTATTATCAACTCGCTTTGTTGTTAGGGAGTAAAAACGTATAAAGTCATTATAGATTTTAGCATGCCCATGTACAGCACCCATATTTTTTAATATGGCAAAATATTCAGTATCCTGTGGGGCATATCGTGGTTTACCGGGCCGTGTTAAAAAAACACACCATTCATCAAAGATGCCATTATCAAATTCTACGAGATTTTTTCCCCGTACATTTTTTATTACTCGTGACATTGATGCTGCAATTAACGTGGTAGATTTTTTGCATTCGGCTTTTGCTCCAAATAATTTACATAGTCCAATGAGCCAAGCCGGAAGCGAAGAGGTACGGCAGTAATTTTATCTAATTGTAATTCTTTTTTGCAAACAAACCCCAAGCTATTGGGGTAATATGAAGCAGTTGGCAAACTTAATAAGCGATATTTATTAATACCGCCACAATCATTACCTCTTAATACCTGAGTTATACTAAACTTAGATTTAAAAGCTACAGGCTCATTTCTGATGCTAAGCAAGAGAGTTTTAGGGGTGAATAGCATAGATTTTTGCTGCCCGAAAATATCTCCTGGAAACATTAACAAGAACACAACAAGAAAAGAAAAGAGCCGTTGCACCATCTTTCATTTATTTATAGCTAAATTTACGGCATTATTTTTGTGCATTGCAAAAATTTTTAAAAATCGAGCCCAACCATTAAAACCCCGAACGAACCATGGCCCTTAGCCAGAGCTTACAGCAGAAACTACTGCAACGACTATCGCCCCAACAGATTCAACTAATGAAACTGCTGCAGGTACCTACGGCCAGTTTGGAAGTTCGGATTAAAGAAGAAATGGAGGAAAACCCCGCCCTAGAGCTAGATGAGGACAAACATGAGGATGCCGATGAAATGAAAGATGAATTCAACGAACCGGGGGAGGAAGAATATGAGGAAAAGGACGGTAGCAATGATGAATACGAAAATATTGACGTTAGTGAATATGTGAGTGATGGAGACGATGAAGTGGGTGATTATAAATTGCGGGATGATAACTACCCAGAAGAGGATGAAGGCCGTCAGTTACCTTTTAAAACAGAAGCCAGCTTTTATGAAATGCTGATTGACCAGCTCGGTCTGTTGAAATTAGAAGAAAAAGAACAGCTTATTGCTGAGCAAATAATAGGCAGCATAGATGAAGATGGTTATTTAAGAAGAGAAACAGCAGCCATTGTAGATGATCTTGCTTTTCGCCAAAATATTGTTACAACGAATGAGGAAGTGGAGGGGATAATAAAACGCATTCAATTATTTGATCCGGCAGGTGTGGCCGCCAGAAATTTGCAAGAGTGTTTATTATTACAACTCTATCGGCTAAGAGATGAAGCCCGCCACCCGGATGGTCAGGGCAAGCCAGTTGATGTGGCGATTAAAGCCATTACCAAATACTTTGATGAATTTACCAAAAAACATTACGAAAAAATACAACGGGGTCTCAACATTGATGATGACCAATTACGTGATGTTATGCAGCAAATCATTCGGCTGAACCCTAAGCCCGGCGGCACTGTTGGCGCAACAAACAAAGCTGAAAATTATGTAGTGCCTGATTTTTTTATCATGAATAATGCTGGCAAATTAGAACTTACACTCAACAGCCGAAATGCACCAGAACTACGCATCAGCGAAGGCTATCGGGATATGCTGAAAGAATATGACCGGGGCGCAAAAAAAGATAAGCGACAGAAAGAAGCAGTGCTTTTTATCAAACAAAAAATTGATTCGGCCAAGTGGTTTATTGATGCGATTAAACAACGCCAACACACATTACTCAGTACCATGAACGCCATTATGGAACATCAGTATAGTTTTTTTCTTACTGGTGATGAAACGGAACTGAACCCGATGATATTAAAAGATATTGCAGAAAAGATTGGTCTTGATATTTCTACCGTTAGCCGGGTGGCCAACAGCAAATTTGTGCAAACAGAATTTGGTACCTACCGATTAAAATTTTTCTTTAGTGAATCATTAAGCACCGACAGCGGTGAAGAGGTATCAACAAGAGAAGTAAAGAAAATACTCAGCGACCTGATAGAAGCAGAAGAGAAAAAACATCCACTCAGCGATGAAAGACTAACAGAACTACTACAGGAAAAAGGATACAATATTGCCCGCCGCACAGTGGCTAAGTATCGGGAACAGTTGAATGTGCCGGTAGCGAGGCTTAGAAAAGAGTTATGATTTTAGTCACAGATTACACGGATTAACACAAATTAATACAGGGCATTTTTTATAGCACACTAAAAGCTGCAGTGCAGCTAATCTGTGTTAATCCGTGTAATCTGTGGCTGTATTTTAAAAAGGTAAGTCCTCTTTATTCTCCATCTGTCCTTCATCAAAATATTCTTGTCCATCTGCAATAGATGTTCCGCTTTTAGCTGCTCCGGCAGCTTCTATTTTCCAAGCTTTCACATCGGTGTACCACTTACTATTGTATTCCCGGCTTTCCACGTCAAATGAAATGGCGAGTTGTGAACCAAGCTGCAATTGGCTTTCGTTTATTTTATCGCCCCAGATGGATATACAAACTTTCTTGGGAAACTGACCTTCCGTTTCCACGATAATATCTTGTTTTTTCCACTGACCGTTTTTGCCAGTACCTGTTTGAAGAGGAAGAACCTGGATGAGTTTTGCCGTTAATTGCATGTGAAAATTATTTACAATGAAGGTACAGATTGGCAGCTAATAAATTCTTTCTCTATACCCTCCTTATGGTATTTTTCAAAAAAAAACTCTCATTCATTTTGAATGAATAAGCAAAGTAGTATTTTACGCAGCTAAATACTCCCCAACCCACACCCATGGTATTCGCAAGTCTGCTTTTCCTTTTTATATTTCTACCGTTATGCCTGATGCTGTATTACAGCACCAAAAACCCAAAATGGCGGAACTGGGTGTTGATTGTTTTTTCCCTGGCCTTTTATGGCTGGGGTGAACCAATCTGGATTTCATTA
>JANORJ010000073.1:0-2107 GCA_031415255.1 Chitinophagaceae bacterium
CTTTTAATGATGAGCCAGCTCGTTGTAATACTGCTGAAATTTTTTCAATAATATATTTAGTTTGACCGTAAGCATCATCCTTTGCTACCAGCAAACTATTTTCATCAACCGCCACTGTTCCTGTTACTTCGATTAGGTTTCCAACTTTTACAGCACGGCTGTAGCCAACAATGTCTTCCCATTTGGCACCGGAGGAATAATTTGTTCGTTCCATTATGATTTGATTTCTATATTTTCTTCTTTAAGCAAAGGCTCACCGTTCATCCGCAGCAGAATCTGCGCCACCGTCACCACATCTTTCTGGCAATAGGTAACGATTCGCTGCAAATTCTTTTCCTTCCAATATACCTCCCAAACCATACTGCCATCTATATCATCTTTCGGTGTTTTAATACCGAGGGTGTGTGCCAATAAATTAAGGGAGGTAAAACTTTTATAATCGCCAAACTTCCACAGCTCCAATGTGTCAAAATGATTTACTTCCCAGGGTTTTTTGCCTGCAATGTTCAGTATCGGCGGAATAGCGAGGCTATTAATAATCATCCTGCGGCACAGGTATGGAAAATCAAATTCTTTTCCATTGTGTGCACAAAGAAATTTTTGTTCACCTACCACCCATTTGTTTAGCATTTCATTAAACTGCTGTAGTAATATTTTTTCATCATCACCCGAAAAGCTTTTCAGAATTATTTTTCGCTGTTCGCCGCTTCCGTTCAGAACTCCGCAACTGATGCAAACTATTTTTCCAAACTCGGCATAAATACCGGCACGGGGATACAGCGACTCACTGTTCTGACCTTCGTGATATTTAGATAATGAATTGGATTTAGTATCCCACAATTGTTTCCAGTCTTCGGGCAGTTCATGGTAAGCCGAAAACTGCGGAACAGTTTCAATGTCCAGAAACAGAATATTATTTGCAGGGAAAGTAGCCATAACTTGTTTTTCTTATTTAAAAGTAAACAAGTTGCGAGGAAAAACAACTACTACTTAACGGTATTTATGAAAAGTCCAGCCGGAGAGCTACAGGTATTTTTCACCCATGTTTCGTTTTACTTCGGCCACATATTCTTTTATTTCCTGTTCTTTATCTTTTTTGCAAATCAACAAAACGTCTTTAGTGTCCACCACAATAAATTCATCAAGCCCTTGCAACAGCACTAATTTATTATCCGGCACATGCACTATGCAATTGCGGGCATCAACAGCCATTACCTTTTTACCAACTACAGCATTGCCAAAATAATCCTTGTCTTTGTTTTCCCAGGCACTGTTCCAGGTGCCTAAATCGCTCCAGCCAAAGGTGGCGGGAATAAGATATACATTATCTGCCTTTTCCATTACGCCAAAATCAACAGAAATGTTAGTGCATTGTGGGTAGATGTTTTCAATCGCTTCTTTTTCTTCCGGAGTATTAAATTTATCTTTCTCTGCCGCAAACACATCATATATTTCTGGTAGGTATTTTTCAAAAGCGGCCAGCACATTTTTTACTTTCCAGGTAAACATACCGGCATTCCATAAAAAATCGCCACTGCTGATAAATGTTTTTGCCAACTCAAGGTTCGGTTTTTCGGTAAATGTTTTTACTTTAAACACATCAGGAGCTGCTTCTTTTGTTTCATGCTGAATGTAGCCGTAGCCGGTATTGGGATAGGTTGGTTTTACTCCGATTGTAACTAATGCATTAATATGGTCTACAAAATCCAATGCTTTTTTAGCTGTTTTAATAAACTCATCTGTTTCTAAAATGAGGTTGTCTGCTGGTGCTGCAATCATCAATGCCTTTGGGTCTTTTTTATATAGCTTAAAAGCAATATAGGCAATACAGGGAGCTGTATTTTTTCTGGAAGGTTCTGCCAGAATGTTTTCTTCCGGAATATTCGGCAGTTGTTTTTTTACAATAGGCACATATTCCTGCGCTGTTACCACATAAATATTTTCTAATGGAATCAGTTTGTGATAGCGGTCAAAAGTTTGCTGTATCAGCGTTTTACCCGTTCCCAGAATATCTAAAAACTGTTTTGGAAAATCGGTGCGGCTCATTGGCCAGAAACGGCTTCCGATTCCTCCCGCCATTATTGCTACGTAGTGATGTTTGTTCATG
>JANORJ010000074.1:0-5003 GCA_031415255.1 Chitinophagaceae bacterium
CAAAGCCCCCGGTCCTTTAGGAAAGGGAAGCTGTGAAAGTAAATAACTTTAACAAAAAATTCTAAAAAACGTTTTTTTTTGAAAAGAGCTGCGTTGGTGATATTATTCTTATCCCTCAACTATTAGCAGACAAGCAAAGCAATGCCGATGCTGCTTATTTCGACCTGTTTTAAGCATTTAAACTAAATACTTGAATTGTTTATTGAAACTGGTGCTTATTTTATAAAGGAGGTTCTTTGGGTAACAAAAAACCGGACTGTATTTACAGCCCGGCTCTATAAAAAAAGTACATAACTAATTACCAACCAGCATTTTGAACAAGATTTGGGTTAGTTGTAATATCTCTAGTTGGAATACCCCAGGTAAACTTATCAGATCCGGCAAGAATTGATAATGTATTATAATTTGCCCCCAAATTAATAAAGTTTAGGTTTTGAGGCGCAGTACGGGTAAATCCTTCGTTCCATCTCTTTAAATCCCAAAGACGGAAACCTTCAAAAGCTAATTCCCTGAACCGCTCATCCTTTATTGCATCAATAAGCGTTGTACCGGAAAGACCTAATAAAGCAGGCAAACCCCTTGCAACCCGCAAGCTATTTAGCCTTGTTAATGCAGCTGGTTCAGTTGCAGCTCCAGCCCTTGCTGCAGATTCAGCAGAAATCAGGTATAATTCAGCTACCCTGAAAACTTTTGGCGCATGAGCATAATTGGTAGTTGCAGCTGTAAACAGAGCAGGATTACCAGGATATTTATTAACCAACCAAATATTAGGATAGTCAACTCCCTGGATGGTTAATAATTTTCTTTCAAAATAAGCTGCTTTACGAATGTCAGTATTATCATACTTGTCAATCACCCACTGAGAAGGAACAAAATCCGGGGTGAATTTTCCTGTAGCAGCAACAAAGCCAAGATAAAGGCCATTAGTATTTGGCAACTCAAGTGGCTTGCTTACAAAAGCTTGCATGATTACTTCTCTGGCCAGGTCAGTTCTCCACATGGCATTCATATCGGCTTGTGTTGTTACCAGCGGATAAGTTCCTGAACCAATAACTGTTTCAGCAGCTGCAACAGCTCCTGGATAGTCTCTTGTTTCTAATTTTACTCTTGCTTCTAATGCTAACGCAGAATGAAGCGTAAAGCTTTTTGCTCCTTGCACACCGGCAACTGCAGCCAGTAGTGTTTTTGCTTTTGCAATATCAGCTAAGATTTGCGTGTACACCTGTGCGATAGTCGCTCTGGCAGGCTTTTCATTAAGATCAAAAGAAGTAATTAAAGGCACTCCCAGATCTGTTGCGGCTGATGAAGGATTATAAGGTTTTGCAAAACGCTTAACCAACTCACTATAATAATAGGCCCTGGCTATATATGCATCCCCCCTATAACGGTCGAGTTCTGCCTTTTCAAGAGCAGTAGCAGTAGGAATGTTTTCAAAACCTGCAATGGCCACATTTAGATTTTTGATGGCTCCATACATAGAAGCCCAAAGACCGCTTAATGCGCCGTCTTCAGCAAGGAAACTGGTACCCCAACGATGAGGATTACCATTTCTGTTGCCAAAATCCAGCGTAGCGTTTAACTGGTCGCCCTGCACATCAGGGATAAACATAGTGCTGCCATATAAATTACCACGGAAGGAATTATAGAAACCCACATTCCATGCTTTCGCATCTTTTAATGAAACAAAAGATTGCGATACTTCAATAGAACTATAAGGAAAGAGATCAAGCTCTTCCTTTTTACAGGAGCTAAGTGCCAGCATTGATAGAAGGCCTGCAGTTAAAATTTTATTTGTACGTTTCATTGTTATATTTTTTTGTAATCAATAGTTTTAATTAGAACTGGAAATCCAAACCAAAAGCAAACTGCTTGGTCTTTGGATTAGCTCCCAGTGTTACGTTTGTATCAACTTCCGGATCAGGACCTGAATAGCCGGTGAACGTTAACAGGTTTCTTCCTGTTATATATGCTCTAACACTATTGATAAACTTGGTTTTACTGAGTATCTTTTTAGGCACACTATAGCCAACAGTCAGGTTTTTCATCCGCATAAACGATGCGTCTTCAATTAATCTTGTGTCAAACTGGGTAAACTGCACGCCATATCTTGGGAATGTTGCAACATCACCAACTTTCTTCCAGTAGTTCTGTACTGATCCTGCCTGGTTGAAGCCGGGGAACTGGTTTGGATTTTCAAAGAAATAACGATCATTATTGATCATGTATTTACCTGAAACAAATGAAAAATCAGCTTGTAAAGAGAAGCCTTTCCAACCTCCGTTTAAACCAAAGCCACCGGCAAAAGGTGCATACCTGTTGATATTAGTTTGTTGTTGTAAAGCAGCAGTACTAAAAGTTGAAGTAACTTTTGTTGGATCCTGCTGGTTATTGATAACCAAATTAGGATCTGCGTTTGGTAAAAACCACACAGGGTCTCCGGTAGCCGGGTTTATATTGTTGAAAATAGGATAGAAATAAGAAACAGGTTTTCCTACTACCCAGGTAACTCCGGTATTAGGAATATTCCAAAACTTTCTGCCCTGAAAAAGTTCTGTTACTTCTTGCTTATTGTTGTTGAAATTTACATATGGAGTCAAATAAGCATCTTTTGATTTGAGAACTTCTGCGCTAAGAGTAACGTTTATCCCACTGTTTTTTAATGTACCAATATTGGTTAATACATCTGAGAATCCGGAAGTATAAGGGAATGGAACACTAAGTAACATGTCTGATGTTAGCTTATTATAATATTCTACTTCAAGATTAACCCTTCTGAAAAGACCGATATTTACACCAACTGTTGTAAGCTTTTGCTTTTCCCAGGCTAATTCAGGATTACCTGCTGTATTAAAAGAAAATCCGGGTGCTGCATCATATTGGCTGGTACCTACGAGACCTAATGCATCATAGTTTCCAATAGAAGAGTTACCACTGGTACCTATACTGGCTCTTATCACCAGTTCAGATAACCAATTAATATTCTCTAAGAATTTTTCTTGTTTGGCATTCCATCTTGCTCCTACTGACCAAAATGTTGCCTGACGGTTATCTTTACCAAACCTGGAAGACTCATCCTGACGTAAAGAAAGATCTAAATAATATTTCTTTTTAAAATCATAGTTAACTCTTCCAAAATAAGAGAGAAATGAATATTCAGATATTGATGAACTTGAATTTCTGTTGCTTGGTCCGGCAGAAACGGTAACAAGCCTGTCATCAGTCTGTCCGGTTGAAGATCCGGCAAAGCTTTTTGTTTTATCCTTGATAAACTCCTGACCTGCTAACACAGTTATTCCATGACTCTTACCTACTGTAAACTTGTATTCTGCAGTATTCGTAATGGTTTTTAATACTTCTCTTGTTATTGATTCGGAAGCCGAACCATTATTCAGCGATCCAAGGTAGGAAGGAAGAGTAACGGAACTCGTATTAAAATCATAGGCTTCCATACCTACCTGAGTTTTTATTATCAGATTTTTAATTGGAGTAATTTGAACAGATGCGTTTGGATTAAATTGAAGGTTCTCAGAAGAACTCTGTATTTTATCAGCCAGGTAATTAGGGTGATATCTTCCCCAACCAGGTATAAACTCGTAATTTTTTCCGGTACTATCCGTTGGTGAGTAAAATGGAGGTGCTAAAAATGCTAAACCCCTGTTGGTACTATTAGATCCATAAGGATTTGTTTGTCTTACATCATATCCACCACTTAAATTCATCATCACGGTCAACCAGCTATTTACTGCTGAAGTTACATTTGAACGGAGAGTGTATCTTTTAAAATCAGACCTGTATGTTAAACCTTCTTGTTTAAAATAACCACCAGAAACGTAATAGGTCGTTTTACCGCCACCACCAGACATATTTAAATTAAGCTGGTATGCAGGGATGTCTTTTTTGTAATACACATCACCCCATTTAGTATCTGCTTTGAATTGTGACCGTAGCGTATCAAGTTGACCCTGCCTTCTATAGCCTGTTTCCACCCAATATTTTGCCAGCTGATCTGCATTCATAAACTGGTTAAAGTAGTCTATGGTGTTTTGTGTCAGGTTAGAATTACTAAACTGTGTTTCAATATTTATTTGATTGGCATTGATTCTGCCTTTCTTACTAGTTAAAAGAATAACACCATTTGCAGCTCTTGATCCGTAGATGGAAGTGGCAGATGCATCTTTTAAAACAGTAATAGATTCAAAATCTTCCGGGTTCATAGAAACGAATGTTCCGCTTGAAAGTGGAATTCCATCCATTACAAATAATGGGGTGTTACCGGCAGAAAGAGAACCAACACCATTCAATCTTATTGAAGGAGTGGCAGAAGGTTCACCAGAAGAGTTGAAAATCTGAAGCCCTGGCACTTGTCCTTGCAACGCATCAAGGATATTGGCTGCTGGCCTATCCTGCAATTTTTTTGCATTTACAATATCCACTGAACCTACGAGGTCAGTTTGTTTTTTGCCACTTCCGTAGCCCACTACAACTACTTCCTGAAGACTTTTATCTTCTTGTTTCAGCGTAATGCTGAATGTAGAAGCGGTGCCAATTGCTTTTTCAACTGTTTCCATATCAACAGAAGAAAAAACCAATGTTTTGGCATTTGCGGGAACTGATAGCGAAAATGAACCATCGGCTTTTGTTACGGTACCCGTGGTTGTACTTTTTACTGTTACTGACGCATTGGGAACTGATGCGCCTTTTTCATCCGTAACCTTACCTGTTACGGTTCGTTGTGCCATTGCCTGAAATGCAAAGAACACAACTCCCATTAGGAGTAGAAATGATTTTCTCATGTGCAATTTAGTTTTAATATAATAAATAGAAATCAGTAGCCCTATTAAGGGGTGTCGAAATTAACCATCAAAAAACAAAAAAGTTAAAAAATCGTTCATTTTATTACAAACGGTTTTTTTAATTGCTTTTTACCCTAACCAAGGCTATTAATTGACAGCATTTAGTACCCTTTTGCTGCATAAAAGGGTTTAAAATGGCTACTTTTTCAT
>JANORJ010000075.1:0-3062 GCA_031415255.1 Chitinophagaceae bacterium
CAAATTTTTTAAAGAAAGCGATAATAGTTTTGATGTACAAGGATTTGAGTACACCTGCCGCTTATGGACAGTTGTGCTGGAAGTATCTGTTTTGATGGCGCAATTTCCATCAAAAGAAGTGGCTCAATTATCGTACGATTACAGAACCCTTGGTCTTGGTTATGCTAACCTCGGCAGTATGCTGATGGTGAGTGGCATCCCCTACGATAGCGACCAGGCAAGGGGTATAGCGGGTGCTATCACCGCAATTATGACCGGCGTTGCATACAAAACCTCTGCTGAAATGGCTTCCTTCCTGGGTGCATTTGACAGGTATGAGGAGAACAAAACACATATGCTACGGGTAATGCGTAACCACCGTGCTGCTGCTTATGATGCAACTGATGCGTATGAAGGCATTGAAATAAAACCACAGGGTATTAATGCAAAATACTGTCCCGATTATTTATTGAAGGCTGCCACTAAAGCATGGGATGATGCCGTACAGATGGGAGAGAAACACGGCTATCGTAATGCACAAACAACTGTTATTGCTCCTACCGGTACCATTGGTTTGGTAATGGATTGTGATACCACCGGTGTGGAACCTGATTTTGCTTTAGTGAAATTTAAAAAATTAAGTGGTGGTGGTTATTTTAAAATTATTAACCAGAGTGTACCACAGGCATTGCGTAATTTAAAATACAGCGAAAAAGAAATTGAAGAAATAGTTTGTTATGCCAAAGGACATGCTTCCCTGGATAAGTCTCCATTCATCAATACAAAAATTTTATTGGAGAAAGGTTTTACACAGGAAGATATTGATAAACTGAATGCAGTTTTAGGTGCAGCGTTTGAGATCGGTTTTGTTTTCAATGTATATACTTTGGGCGAAACCTGCCTGGAACGTCTTGGTTTTAAACCGGAACAGTACAGTGATTTTGGCTGGAGTTTACTGGAAGCTTTAGGATTCAGTGATGAAGAAATTGATGCAGCCAATGTTTACATCTGTGGTACTATGACGGTAGAAGGCGCCCCTTATTTAAAAGATGAACACCTTTCTGTTTTTGATTGTGCCAATAAATGCGGACAAATTGGTGAACGTTATATTCATGCACACGGGCACATTCGCATGATGGGAGCGGCACAACCTTTCTTAAGCGGCGCCATTTCAAAAACCATCAATCTGCCCAATGAAGCAACACAGGATGAGATCGCAGATTCATACAGGTTAAGCTGGGAGCTGGGATTAAAAGCCTGTGCATTATACCGTGATGGTTCTAAATTATCGCAACCATTAAGTAATAAGAGCGATAAGAAAAAGAAATTAGACGAACCGGTTTCGGAAGAAACTGCGAGTGCACTGGCTAATGAAATTTCTACCATGGTTGATATGGGCAAACTAACCATTGACGACCTGCTGGATGAAATGAACAAGCGTGTACAAAACAGTGCCGATACCACATTAAAACGCCAGTTGGCCATGATCGTTGAAAGACGTGCATTACCAGCCAAGCGCCGCGGCTTTACACAAAAAGCAAAAATAAACGGGCAGGCTTTGTTCCTGCGTACCGGCGAATACAACGATGGTACTTTAGGAGAAATTTTTATTGACATGGCCAAAGAAGGTGCAACTATGCGTAGTATGCTTAACTGTTTTGCCATTGCCATATCCATTGGCCTGCAATACGGTGTGCCTTTGGAAGAGTATGTTGAAAAATTTGTTTTCACACGCTTTGAACCGGCCGGTATGGTTGATCATCCCAATATCAAGAGCGCAACCTCTATCATCGATTTCATCTTCCGCTCACTGGCATATGAATATTTAGGCAGAAATGATTTAGTTCATGTACTGGACACACCTGAAGTGCAAAACCTGGGCAATGAAGAGTGGGATGTAAACACACCAACCATTGGCGACCGCAAACCTGAGTTGAGCGAAGTAAGGGTAATGGGAGCAGCTAAACCTGCCACAGCACAACACCGCACTGCACATAAAAAAACTGAAGGTAGTATGCCTGCCCGTCCGTTTGGCGGGGATGCAGTAAATGCAGCCGCCAAAAGCATGCAGAGCGATGCGCCGGCCTGCAATACCTGCGGACACATTACAGTACGCAGCGGCACCTGCTACAAATGTTTGAATTGCGGTAACAGCATGGGCTGCAGTTAAGCCCCTCTAAATCTTCCGCCAATTGGCGGAGAGACTTGAAAACAGTTTGAATAAGCACGAACATAAATTGAACCATCGGTATAAAAACCGGTGGTTTTTTTGTCTGCAGGATGCTGTGAATGGAACAAACTTTAGTAACAATGATTGGGCTTCATTGGCGACGCTCCGTTCAACGGTATATCATTGGTGAGCTTTTATCGAAATGTAGAATTAAATGGTAGAAAAGAGTTGTGTATATTTATGTGTTGCGTAAAATGCTCCAAGACCTTGCGAATACTAACATTCATACTATTATTGACATGTCTTTCATCAGTTGGACAAACTTTATCTCTTTGGTCATCATCGTTGTGTCACTCACTTGTACCGCATATCAATGTGGAGCATTACAGACCTTTTTATTTTTCAAATTCTATTGCTGAAAATTTTTAGTTCCGTAGGAACTTTTTGTGGGTAGAAACCAGGCAGCAGCACAAAGCGTTCCTTCGGAACGCCTCGTGATTTTTTTGGAATTCATTTCTACCCATGATATGTTCCTACGGAACAGGGAGCAAAAAAGCAACCTGAATATTAACACTTTGATTACTTTTGTATAAATTATGTAACATGAAAACTTTAATTCCGCTATTAACACTCTTTATTTTTTCCTGCAATGCAGGCGGCAATAAAAAACAACAAGTGCCCAATACACCAGCACAGGATTCTGCCCAGGTTTTACAAACGGCAGATGGAACAGCAATAAATTTAATTGGGGGATATGAAGTTACCGATACAGCAAATGATTATATACTTTTTCCGTTGCAGGTAAAAGATGCAAAGGATAAGGAGGAATCAGAAATATCTTATAGTAAAGAGCGTGGTGAAGGGAATATGTACTGGAACATCATATTTCATAATTATAAAACAGGGGAGAACA
>JANORJ010000076.1:0-2158 GCA_031415255.1 Chitinophagaceae bacterium
AACACTTTTCCTCCCCGCATGATATACTGGTCTATTTTCAGTTTTTCATCTTCAGAAAAAGCCAGCGTTGGCTTAACTATCAATAACACTTTAAAAGTATCTGGAATAAAAGGTTGGGTATTGATGTTTAATGTAAATAATTGAGAGTTGCTGCGAAGAGTATATTCCAAATCCGCTGTTCTCGGATCAAGATATTGAGGAACACCATCAATCATCTGACTTCCCATCAATGGTTCCCCATTACCGATAGAGTAAGCAACTAATGGCTTTGCTGGATTAATAAGACCATCTAATGTCTTTGCAAACTGATACTCCATTAATGCTTCAGCACTATTTAGTTCTTCTGCGCCAATAGCTCTTTTGCCACCTCCGTATAAATTTACCAATGACTGTCGACCTTTATATCGCACTAATGCTACCGGATATACTCTTTTGTTTTCTTCTCCCGCCTTTACCTGTACACTTAAATTAATCTCATTGGCTCCAAGTCTTTTTAAGGAATCTTCATATGTTTTTCCACTTCCTGACATTTCATCCTGCGGAGAAACAAAGCGGTAATGAATTTTAGAACCATTTCGATCTTTTAGCAATCCTAAAAACTCATCAGTACTATTGGCTAATTTTTTAAACCCGGCCGGAAATTGTCCTTTCAAAAAAACATCTATCTGTACCTCATCATCCAGATTTTTCAACAGGTCTTTTGTTGCTTTACTCAGCGTATATCTTTTCTCCTTTGTCAAATCGAACCGGGCATGAACAACAGCAGCGAGGTAATTAACCGCAAACAAAACAACCAGCAGCAACAGCCACCAGAATTTTGAAGCAAATATTTTATTAATTGTATTCCTCATCTTACCGCTTTAATAAATTCCGGTTTGTTATTGTTAAAAAAAGAAATATGACCGAAGCAAAATAGATTACATCTCTGGTGTCAATCAATCCACGGCTGATGCTGCGATAATGAAAATCAATCCCAATCATTTCCACATAATAATCCGCTCCGTTGCTCAATGCCGGTAATTTGCTGATAGCACTGAATCCATAATACAGCAAAGCACAACCAATAAGGCTAACGATAAAGGCCACCACTGCATTATTGGTAAAACTGCTGCAACAAATACTGATGGCCGTAAAAACAGCCGCCAGAAAAAATAAACCGATGTAAGCACCAATAGTGGCTCCCATATCCAACCCTTCGTTGGAAGAAAGACGCTGTATAGAAAAAATATAAATAACAGTGGGAAGCAGGGCAATCAATACAACAATCAGGCTGCCGAGGTATTTACCGCCGATTATCTGCCAGCGGCTCAGCGGCCGGGTTTGCAAAATTTCATACGTTCCTGTCTTAAATTCTTCGGCGAAGCTGCGCATGGTAATGGCAGGAATCAATAATAAAAGAATCCACGGAGCTAATTGAAAGAAGCGATCGAGTGTGGCATAACCAAAGTCGAGGATATTGTCATCAAACACAAACAGCACCAACCCGTTCACCAACAGGAAAACAATAATGGCAATATAGCCGGTAAGGCTGCTGAAAAACTGACGGAGTTCTTTTTTACAAACTGACCACATAGATTGTGTGCAAAATAAGTAATAAAAGGCACAAGGATCAAGTGACAAGAAACAAGAGAACCCTAAAATCTGAACATCTTTCCACTTTATAATGGATGATGTCTTTTTACCAGTTTATTTCCCGCATAAAAAAGCCCTTCATGCTACATGAAAGGGCTTCTTATTTTTCAAGTTCGGGTATAATTTTATACGGCAAAGCTTTCACCACATCCGCAGGTGCGGCTGGCATTAGGATTACTAAAATAGAATCCTTTGCCATTTAATCCATCAGAAAAATCGAGGGTGGTATTAACGAGGTATAAAAAACTTTTCAGATCTGTCACCACTTTAATGCCGTTATCTTCAAACACCTGATCCATTGGTTTTGACTCGTTATCAAAATCCAATTTGTAACTAAGACCAGAACAACCGCCACCTACCACTCCCACCCTTACAAAATAAGAGGAGTCATCTTCCACACCTGCATCTTTCATTATCTGATGAATTTTTACTTTGGCGGTATCGCTTATATATATTGCGTTAGCTAATTCTACACTCATCTTTTAAGCTTTGAGTTATGAGCTACGAGTTGCGAGTAGAGAGTCTC
>JANORJ010000077.1:0-5329 GCA_031415255.1 Chitinophagaceae bacterium
GCTGAGACGCAAAGACGCTGAGAAATATCTGTTCAATTAACCTTACTCTTTTGAGTAAGGTTTTTAATTTTAATAATGACTGACAAAGAAAAACATTGGCTCAAAAAATACATCTGGGCTATTAGTTGCAAAAAATCATTCGTAACTTTAAAACATGAAAGTATCTGAAGCATTGAGCAAAACACTTTTTTGGGATGTAAACCCGGATAACTTGGAATGGGAAAAGAGTAAGGGGCTAATCATTCAAAGGACCTTTGTTCGGGGAGGAATGAAAGATATCAAAGTAATCATGAATAAATATTCAAAAGCTGAATTAATTGAGGTGTTAAAAAAATGCCGTGAATTGGATGAAGTAACCCATAATTTTTGCTCTCACTATTTCAATATTTCAAAAGCCGAAATGCATGCTCCATCTCAATACTATTGATGATGCTGTGAGGCAACTACTGTTAAAGTTTTCGGCTGCTGACTATCTCAAACAGTTTGCACTTGCTGGTGGCACTTCCCTATCATTACAGATTGGCCATAGAAAAAGTATTGATATTGACATGTTTGCTTTTGAAGAAGCAGAGATGGAAGAAATCAGTCTTATACTTGAGGGGTCATTTACTGATATTCAAATCAGAAGAACAAGTAAATTTTTTATTTTTTGTAACATCAATTCAGTAAAATGTGATTTTGTAAACCACTCAACTCACAGACTGGTAAAACCAATTGAGACTAAAGAGGGCATTACCTTATTTGCTAAAGAGGATATAGCTGCGATGAAACTAAATGCAATTTGTGGAAGAGGCAGCAAAAAGGATTTTTATGATATCTATTCGTTATTACAAGAATTTTCTTTGAAAGAAATGCTTGATTTTTACGATTATAAATTTAACTCCGATAATTCATGGATGGCATTACGTAGTCTTCAATACTTTGAGGATGCAGATACACAAGAGCCTCCTGAACTTATTACTTCATTTCCCGATTGGTCTGAGATTAAAAGGATTCTAATTGACACAGTCAATAATTTTAAATTTAATGCCTGACAAAGAAAAACTCCGTCTCGATAAATATCTCTGGGCTATCCGGCTATTCAAAACCAGAAGCTTGGCAACCACTGCTTGCAATAGTGGTAAAATAAAATATCAGGAAGAGCAGGCCAAGCCCGGCAAGAATGTGCATTTAGGTGATATTTATGATGTAAGAACAGAAGGAAAAAAGTGGAAGATAAAAGTAACTGGGTTGCTGGAAAAAAGAGTTGCTGCAGCAGAAGCGATTAAATATTATCTTGACATTACTCCTGAAGAAGAAATACAAAGGCTGCAATACCAGGCAGCGAGTTTTCATACCGGCAAGCGGCCTAGTAAAATTGGGCGACCGACAAAAAAAGAAAGAAGAGACCTTGATGAATTCAAAGCAGATTAATTACCCGGCTTTTTTATCCAAAAATCATCTTTCCATTCTTCGCTACAAGAAACTGGATGCTTTTCTAATTTTTGATAGATAGTTGTTAGCTGCTCTTCAGAAAGATGCTGTTCCAAATACTGAAACAACTCTCTTTCTTCAAACCGGATATGCGTTTCCAGCAAATTAGCTAGCCTAATGAAATCATGACGGTCAGGTTCTTGGTCTATACGAATAATAAGTTCCCGGATATAATCATGCTCTTTTTTTAATTGTATAGCCATAGGGTGTCCTGCCGGCATGAACGGTACTAATATTTTTTCCTCTTGGAAAAAATGAGGCCTTATATGATTTTTCCAATACCAACCTGTGTAATCTTTCAACCGTTCCGGACTGATGTGATTTTCCAGTCCTTGCTTTAGTTTCCACACAAACAACAAACCATCATGATGCTCCCGGCTTAATGGCTGAAGTTGAACACTTCTTTTTATAGGTTTTATTTCACTCATATTCTAAAGTTATATAGGTTATTCTGGCAAAAAAATGACCACAAGCAGCAAGAAAAATGATTTCGCTCAGTTTTTTACAACTGATATAAATCATCGTTAGGGGTGTAGTATGTCATTTTATCATTACAAATAAGAACTGACTTTTGTTAGATAAAACAACACTATGTATCCGGGAACAGCATGCAACAGAGATATTCCAGCCAAAGAAGCTAAGCCACTTCATTTTAAAAAAATTAATGATGAAAAAAATATAGTCAACCCCTCGTCGATAATTCCTGCAGTTAATATTTCAGAAACATTAACTGAGTATGTTATTACAATTGCCGTACCTGGTTTACACCGGGAAGACTTTAGCATTGAAATAAGCCAATCTATTATCACCATAGCTGCAAAAAAAGAAACAGAACCGTTAACCTGTGTAAATGATCGATGTGAATATGATTATACAGATTGGACAAGGGCATTTTCACTTCCTGCTGATGCTGATGCAGTTCTTGCTAATGCACTATATCAAAATGGCGAATTAACTATTCTTATTCCACGGAGCGACACAGGTGAAAATCAGGCAAGAACCATTATTTATGTTTATTAATCCGCTGACTATGCTTTTGAAAATTACACCTAACCGTCTTATCAGTGAAATTCAAAAAGAATTCAACAAGGCTTTCCCCTTTTTAAAACTTGAGTTTTTTAAAAATAAATCCTTTTCCAGATCTGACTTTTCTGCAAAGCAACTTATTCCGGCGACTAGGAAAATCAGCGACAGTCATACAACCAATACTGATGGTGATATTGAAATCAAGGAAGAAATGAAAGTAAATGAGCTAGAAAAAATTTTTAAAGAGCAATTCTGCCTAGCTGTACAGGTATTTCGAAAATCAGGCACTGTCTGGTTAGAAACCACCATGACAGACAACTGGACATTGCTGCAACAGAATAATCATGGCAGGGAATTATCAATCGGAAAAACGGCGAGTGATAAAGCAGATGACTATGATTTAAACCGTGATGCCGACCATTAATAAAGCAGGTTGTTTAGTTTTTCAAGACTAACAATTGAAATTTTTCCCTCTTTAATTTCAATTAGTTTTTCTGATTTAAAATCACTGAGTGTCCTTATTAAGGATTCGGTAGCAGTGCCTACATAATGAGCAAAATCATCTCTCGAAATTTCAAGCGGTTTATTGGTATTATTAGTATTAAATTTTGACTGTATATCAACCAAAGCCTTTGCCACTCTTTTGCGGAGTGAGCTATACGCCAGGCTCAGTAATCGTTCTTCTTTTTCTTTTACATTTTGTGTGATGATGCGTATAAATTTAACAGCAACATCCATATTGCCATATATCATTTGCATAAAATCTTCTTTGGGTACCAGCATTATTTCTGCATCCTCCAGTACGATGGCGGAATCATCATAATTTTTATCTTCAATCAATGCAGGGTAACCAATAAAATCGCCGTCGCTGAATAAATCTGTAATATATTCCTTACCATCCTCATGAGTTTTAATTCCTTTTACTTTCCCTTTTACCAATAGAAATAAATACCGTGGCCGCTTACCTTCCTGATAAAGCAACTGCTTTTTTGAATAGTTGTCTGTATTGTATTGCTCCGATAACTGGGTGATAAGGCCTGCGTTTTTTACATCTTTGATAAACTGGTTAATTCCCTGTTGCGAAGGGGCATATTTATTGTCGAGTATGGCGGCTTTTTTCAGCCTTACTTCAATGGCATTCAACAACTCAATATCATCAAATGGTTTTGTGATATAATCATCAGCTCCCATTTCCATTCCTTTTCTAAAATCACTTCTTTCTGTTTTGGCAGTAAGAAACACAAATGGTATATGTTCTGTATCCGTATTCTTCCGTAGCAGATGTAATACACCGTAACCATCCAGTTCTGGCATCATAATATCACAAACAATCACATCGGGCTTTTCCCGCTGTGCAACCTCTACGCCTCTTTTTCCATTTTCCGCAGTAAAGGTTTTGTAGCCAGCCAGTTCAAGTATCTCGGCCGTATTATCCCGAATGTCGGCGTTATCATCAATTACTAAAACAGATTTCATATTCTATTAATTTATGGGAATACTAAAAGTAATGGTTGCTCCTTTATTCAATTCGCTTTGTAATCTAACTTCGCCACCGAGTAAATCAACATAGCGTTTTACTATATGCAGGCCCAACCCGGTTCCCTGTATATTAGTAGCATTAGCTGCCCGGAAAAAACTGGAAAATAAATGTTCTTGGTCTTCTTCCGAAATGCCAATACCTTGGTCAGTTACAGAAATGACAACTTTATTATCTGTTACTTTCCCGTTGATAGTTATTATTTTTTCCTCATCCGAAAATTTGATAGCGTTACTGATGAGGTTGATGAGAATATTACGGAATAATTTCTTATCCGTGTAGGCAGTACAATCCCCACTGCAATTCAATACAAAATTCTGCCCTTTTTTCAACATCGCTTTCATCTCCTCTATGGTATCCTCTACTACTGCTTTCAAGTCTACCTGTTCAAATTTCTTGTCTATTTTCCCTTCATTTAATTTTCCCAATGAAAGAAAATCCTCCAATATATCGTTCAGGTTGTTTACAGAGTTTTTTATACGCTGAATATGTTTATCTCTTTTCTCCTGGTCATCATAGGCAGTGTATTTTGACAGCAAACTCGCAGACGACAGCACAGTTGTAAGCGGTGTACGAAATTCATGAGAAGCCATTGACACAAACCGGCTTTTTATTTCATTCAATTGTCTTTCTTTATCCAATGCCTCACTAAGTTCTTCCTGTGATTGCTCTAATTTTTGTAAGGCTTCTTTTAAAATCAATGTTCGTTCTTCTACCTTTACTTCCAGATCAGCATTTAGTTGACGCATCTTGCCGGTAATTTTCTCCAGCTCCGCTTTTTGATTTAGCATACTATTTTCAATTTGCTTTCGCTGTGTTATATCAACAATAAATGCGATGACAAATAATTCCTCATCCCGCCGGTAGTGGCTTAAGCTGACTTCAACAGGAATATCGGTACCATCTTTTTTCCTTCCGTTCAGGTCACGGCCCTGCCCCATCACCCGGTTCGAAGGTTTGTGATAAAACCCACCCCGTAATTGATGATGGTGAGGCTTGACTTTATCAGGTATTAATATTTCGATAGGTTGTCCAATCAATTCTCCTTTGGCATAGTCAAACGTTTTTTCTGCAGCAGGATTTGCCATTACAATATTGCCAACACCATTCGTAAGAATAATTCCTTCCGTTGCATTTTCAAACAAGGAGGCGATGTGAACCTGGTCGAGCATAATAATCCTGCATTTAATTTGTAAGCAAATTAATTATTATTACAGGAGTAGAACTAAAATTCTTTCTGCACAATAATGCTACTTTGTTTTTTTTAGGCTACAGGTGTTGACGCCAACCAAA
>JANORJ010000078.1:0-1886 GCA_031415255.1 Chitinophagaceae bacterium
ATTTTCTGCTGCTGAAAATACCGGCAGCCTTGTTGTAAACCACATTGTTCGCATTTAGGATTTCTTGCCACACAAACATAACGGCCATGAAGTATTAGCCAGTGATGTGCTTTGTGAATGAGTGCTTCGGGACTATGTTTAATCAATTCTTTTTCTACCGCCAATGGAGTAGAAGCTGTTTGCGGAACGAGACCAATTCTTTTACTAACTCTGAACACATGTGTGTCCACCGCCATGTTCGGTTGCCGGTCAATAACGGAAGTAATGACGTTGGCTGTTTTTCTTCCGACACCGGGTAGTTGTATCAGTTCATCCACCGTCATCGGTATTTTGCCATTGAATTGTGTAATGACTTTATTGGCCATGCCAATCAGGTGCTTTGTTTTATTATTTGGATAGGAAATGCTTTTGATAAAAGGAAAGAGTTCATCAAAGGTGGCTTTGCTCATAGATGATGCATCAGGATATTTTGCAAAGATGGCAGGTGTGGTTAGATTCACTCTTTTGTCAGTGCATTGGGCGGATAAAATAACTGCAACTAATAATTGAAACGGATCATGATATTCCAGTTCGGTTTCTGCAACCGGCATATTTTTTTCGAAGTAATCAATAATGAACTGGTATCGTTCTTTTCGGATCATATCATTCCCCCAACCCCTAAAGGGGGGTTAGAAAAAGCAAGATAAGAAAAGATGCCCCTGTCCCCTAAAGGGAGACTTAGACTATAAAGTCATTATTACTTTTTTCAATTCTTAGAGAAATAAGATTCCTAACTTAATTGTGCTCAATGGCATTATCATCACCTATTGTAATCTGTAACTATTCTATTTTCTTTCAGAGAAATTGCAATAGGTTAGTATGATTGATCTAAGTTCCCTTTAGGGACAGGGCAAAAAAGTCCCGTCTGGCCTGAGGCGAGACGGGACTACATTTTTTTAAGTCGGTTGGGTTTAATTACTGTACTTCTTCAACAGCTTGTTCTCTTGCATAGTTAAGTACATTCAGTACTACTTCAGTGCGGGGTGATGCTGTGATTTTGTCCAGCCGTTGCATTGAGGCTTTTAAAACAGTCAGCTTTTCACGAAGTGTCCAGTCTTTTTCTAAAGCGGCTTCGATGGCAGCAGTCTGTTTAACAGAGCTTTCCTTGTACAAATACAGTAAAAGATCCTCGGGAGTAAAATTTGTCATTTGGCAAATCCGGTTAAATGTCCAATAATAAGATGTGTCCTTGATAGCTGAGATATTAAAAACGTCCGCTATATAAACGGGACTAGGTTTGCCTTATTGTGTATCCGGTACTAATTCTTTGTTCCATTGGTGGAAGGAACGGGTTTTTCCGATATAAGGAAGAGCTCCTCATTGTCCCTTTTCATCAGGTGTTTTTCCCTGGCTACTTTTTCTACGGCAGCAGGGTTCGTCTCAAGTGCTTGTAATTCTTTGCGTTGGGTAGCTATTTCAGCGGTATAGTGTTTTTTACTTTGCTGCAATTCCCGCAGTTCTTTACGGCGTTCATATTGTGTAAAGAAGTCGTTTTTGTCCAAAAAAAGAATGACAATGCAAAAAGCTGAAAAAGAAATGAAGTACTTGTTTTTAAGAAAGCCGGGGATGTAGGTTAGTAGTTTCATGAGAAAGTTGGCAATTTACAGTCGGCAGTTTACAGTAACAGATGCTAACTGTAAACTGCCGGCTGATGACTGGATTATTTACCAAATTTAATCTTTCCTTTTGGATAAACGGCTGAGCTGCCTAACAATTCTTCTATTCTGATTAACTGTTTGTACTTCGCAATACGATCTGTTCTGGAGGCAGAACCTGTTTTTATTTGTCCGCAATTCAATGCAACAGCTAAGTCAGCAATAGTTGTATCTTCTGTTTCTCCACTGCGA
>JANORJ010000079.1:0-3675 GCA_031415255.1 Chitinophagaceae bacterium
CGAATTTTCCTTAGGATATTTGTACGCTTCAAAATATTGAATTACGATGGCGATTCCCCATCCTGCAGTTGGCCACACCGGCCAAGGTATGCCTCCTTCATATTTTTCATTTGAAGTAAGCAGCCAGATAAGCCATAAAAAAGCATTGATAACAATATAAGTGACCAGGTCTCTTTTAAAGCCAGCTCTTTTTTTGGCTATAGCCCATAGCCTTGCATCTTTTTCTTCGGGGGTTTGTGAATACTGTTCCATACAATTTTTATTTAGATTGTTTATAATCCATTATTAATTACTTCATCGCTTCTATCCACACCAAAGCTGATGAAAGCACCTATAAATACAAACATCCGGGAGGGCGGCACTATTGCTTCTTTCCTTGCTCCATTGTAAGAATAGCTATAGCCATACGTTTGTTTAAAATTGAAAATATTACTTACCTGAAATACATATACGGCAAAGGATTTTGCATCTTTCTTGCCAATAGAAGGCAGGAAATTAACAGAGAAACTTACATTGTGATAATCAGGTATGGTACCCCGGTCATTGAATTTATAAGCAGCTCCGTCTTTTTGTATATTATAATAAGGCCGGCCACTGGCATAATTATAAGCGGCATTAAACTGTGTTTTCCAGGGAGTGATGAATTTCTTCATCACCAATGAGGCCGTATGCTTTGCAGCGAAATTGGGAGCAATAGCAAAAGGAAAATTTAAGAAATCTCTTTTTGTATCGAGATAAGAATAAGAAATCCAATAGTCAAAGTTTTTAATTGTCTTTTTATCCCTCCAGAAAAACTCAATCCCTTTGGCATCGCCAAACCCATTATTGCTGATGGCTGCATCAGTAAATCCAACTATTCCTGTTTTTACGAGATTATCATATTTTTTATAAAATATTTCTGTTCGGAATGTTTGCTGATTAGCCACTTTCTGGTATTGGGCAATATAGTGGGTGGCTTTCATAAAAGTTAATTCATTGGGTGATGGCAGGTACCTTCGTTCCGGGTTTTGATAAAAAACACCATAGGCTAATGAAGTCTGACTGCCCTTACTCAACTTGTAGGCTACGGACATACGTGGGGCAATATTAGTTTTGCCTAAAATAGCAGAATGTTCAAACCGTACACCGCCTTTCACGGCCAACTTGTTAGTAGCATATACATCGGCCTCTCCAAATATTGATTTTATATGTTCTTTTAACCCGGAAGGATATTGCTGCCCATTATAATCAGTATAAATCAATTTATCATTACTATAATTATATTCCATACCAAAACGCAGAGCACTTAATCCTTTCAATTTTTTTTCTACTACTGCTTTCGCATTAAAGTAATTCCCTTTAGTTGCAACACTGAATTTTTTAAATTCAAGGTTACCGAGCACTACATCATTCTTATTTAAATCCTGCATGCCACTATTAATATCATCCTTGTTATTAGTATAAGAAACGCCTACATTAATTTTCCATCGCTTAGCCAGGTTCTCTTTCCAGGCCAGGTTGTGATAAATATTTGTATTACTGATAGCAAATTTGTCGAGGTAATTCAGCGAGTCTATACTATTGGTAGTAAAGCCCAGTTTATTGCTACTGAAGTAACCATAATATTTCAGCATACCGGTCGCAGATGTTTTAAACCGGAAGTTGGCATCGCCACTATGATAAGCAGGGGCTTTTGAATACTCCTGTTTTTGTTTAATAAGGGCAAATGCAAGACCCAGGTCGGTATAACTATAACTGGCACCAAAGGATGATTTTTTATTTTTGGATAAATGCTGATAACCCAGACTTCCGCTTAAAACAGAAATACCAAGATTTGCAGAAGACTTCTCCGGCAAATCAATTGACTCTAATATTAATGCAGAGGAAAGTGCCTGCCCATACAAAGCAGAATAACCACCCGTACTAAAAACTGTTCCTTTAAAAATAAATGGCGAGAAACGGCCGAACTGTGCAATGTTGGGTACACTGCTGAAGAAAAAATTATTTACCAGCGTACCATCTATAAAAGTTTTTGTTTCTGCTGCCGTACCCCCACGAACAAAAAGACCCTCACTCTCTCCTACTTGCTGTGCACCGGGTAATGTTTTTAAAGCTCCTGTTATATCTCCATTGGCACTGGCCGTAGTTACTATATCAATCGGGTCCAAAACAGCTGCGGCCCTTTTTCTGTCGCTGGCTTCAAAAGTACCCGCAGAAAGAACGACTGCTGTCAATTCACTGATTTCTTCTTTTAATGTTGCATCAATAACTATAGTACTCCCTTCCAACTTTACTTTCTGTTCAATAGTTTTATACCCGATTGAACTTATTACCAACAGTTGCTCACCTTTTTCTGTTGTTTTAAAAGAATATTTCCCGGTTGAGTCAGACGTACTTCCATCGTAACTGTCTTTGATTGCAATACTGACACCGGCGACCGGTTTTGATTTATTATCTTTTATTATTCCTTTGATGGTAACCTGTGCCGATATGGTTTGAAACAAACCTGTTGCCAGCAAAATCATCAATCCCATTTTCAAATGTCTCATAGCAAAATTCATATTTGGAACACAAACATAAAGTAGTTTATATTATAAACCAAATTATTTTAAACAAAAAAACCGCCCCGCTGATGCGAGACGGCCGGAACCCCTATCGAAATTATTTTATTGTTTTACTATTTTTTGTTGCGCTGTTTGGCCTTCGCATGTCACTTTTACAATATATAAACCGCTGTTCAAATTGCTCACATTCACTGTTTCAGTTTGGCTGCTAGCTGTAGCTTCAATCTTTCTGGCAGTTTGTCCATTCGCATTGAACACTTCATACACTACTTTCTTGTTCTGCCAGTTAGCAGGGATGGTGATGCGAAGTTCATTTGTTACTGGGTTAGGGTAAGTAACTAGAGTGACCTTATTTTCAGTTTGTTTGTTAATCCGAATAATACGGGTGTCAGAATACTCACTCTTGCCATCTATATCCACTGAACGAAGTCTGTAATAAATAATACTTGATTGCATGTTACTGATATTATCAGATAATACATAATTAGAATTTGTACTCGTATTTCCATAAGCGAACACCATTCCTGCATCATTGAAATTGGTACCATCAGTACTTCTTTCAACTGTAAAATGACTAACATTTATTTCTGTGGCTGTTATCCATTTAAGGTCTACTTTATTACTATTTAGCGTTGCTGTAAAAGAAACCAACTTAACAGGTAATATTGTTTCTATAATTGGAACTAAAATGCAGCCACCGCTACTAATGCTTAAAGTTGCGCCACTCACTTGAAAGTTGTCAAGCACAAGGCGTACGCTACCATTTCCGTAAGCACCCATAATTCTCAAAAATACTCGGTAGTTACCAGGCACCACAGAGCTAAACGTATGCTGAAATTGTTTTACATCTGTAGTTGTACCAGCACCCATTGTAATTGTATTTGAAGTTACCACAACCCCAAAAAGATTTACTAGACCAACCTGTATGGAACGTGTTGCATTACCATTCAACGACTGGGTAAGTCTGTAATCAAAAGTAATAGTCGTAGAAGCGGAAGTGAAATTCAGAATCGGTGTATAAATGTCCACTTTGGTACCAGGGTTAACAGGAGGAAGTGTGTAAATGCTGTTTGCACTAATTGCTTCGCCATTTTGCGTTGTAGTTGTCACACCACTCAATATCCAGCAATTA
>JANORJ010000080.1:0-6944 GCA_031415255.1 Chitinophagaceae bacterium
GCACCGCCACCTGTTTCTTCGCCAATTACCGTTACATTATCCTGTTTGATAACGGCACTCACAAACAGAGTAGTTGCAGAAAAAGAATTACCACCGGTAAGGATATAGACCTTGCCGTCGTAATGATTTAATTTTTTTGGATTAAAAGAATGACGTTCAAAATAACCAAAATGATAGCGACCATCTTTTTTCTTTTTGGTAAAAAAAGCCATGAACAGGTTATTCCAAAAATGATCCTTGATATAACGCTGGTAAGACCCGCCCTTTTTTACGGCATATAAAGAATCACTGACTTTAAATGACTGATTGGCAAGATAGCGACTGATGAGTGTAGAGTTTGAAACACTTCCACCACCATTGCCCCGAACATCAATAATTAAATGACCAATTTTATTGTCTTGCAAAGCCCGGAATGAATTGTGAAAGAATTTTTTTAATCCATAATCACGGCCAAAAGAAGATAAGTCCATCATGGCGGTGTGATTGGCAGAATCAACTTTTAATAATCGAACCGTATTAGCCTGTTGTTGCCGCCTTTCCTTCTTCGATGGTTGCGGTGTTGATTGCCTGAACGTTCGGGTGCCGGTGCGGCCCACTGTATCAGCAGCGGGATTATAAACCGGAATGATAGTTGTTTTTGTTTGGCCAACAGAGTCTTTATATTCAATAGTATATTTTTCTGATAAGCCAAATAGCGAAGTGTATAACGAACCAAAGAAACCACGGTTGCTCAGTGTTTGATATTTATGCGTACGATTGTAACCATCAGTAGAAATATAATTAAAGAGAGTATCGGTGATTGATTCTTTTGTTCTGCCATTAATTTTTGTAATAACCGTTCCTCTTTTTAAAATACTATCCCGGCGGTTCAGGTTAGCTGTTACCACCATCACCTCATCCCACACTTTCATACTCAGCGGAAACATTTTTCCCAGCTTTACTGTGTCGCTGTATTTATTCCATCCTTTCGATGAACGGACGGTGGTGTGGCCACAATTAATTTTTGCCGTAACATAAGTTAGCACCTTGCGAAATTCCGGCTCGGTCATTGAATCTTTCAGGTGTTGCCGGCCCCAGTTAAAATAATAATCCATACTGTCCTTACTAGTGTACCAGTAAATACTAGGATGATGTTGTTCCAAAATATTTTGATAAACGGAATAATCTTTCTCTACCTGCTGCAATGAATATTTATGCCCCGGAGTAAAGGAGGATTTACTTACGCCGCAGGAAGTAAAAAGGATTAAAAGAAAAATATATGGAGAAGTTTTCATGTTTGTACTTGATACTCTATCAACTAACTCATGTGATTCCACCCCTGTGCAGTAATCGGATGTTTGCCGCCACCTTTAGTAATAATATGAGCACCTTGCTCCACTTCCGTCATATAACCCACTACACTAATTTGTTCATTTAATACCAGCTTGTCATATTCTGCTTGCGGAATGGTAAACAATAATTCATAATCTTCGCCACCACTTAACGCACAGGCCGTCGGGTCTATTTCAAATTTATAGGCAGCTTTCTTCATATCTTCTGCCATCGGTAATTTTTCTTCGTACAACACACAACCCAGGTTACTGTCTTTACAGATATGCAGAATTTCAGAACTCAATCCATCGCTGATGTCCATCATCGAAGTAGGAATGATTTCTTCCTTCTCTAAAAACTCAATAATATCTTTTCTTGCTTCCGGCTTCAGCAGTTTGCCTATTACATACGTTTCTCCTTCCAAATCGGGTTGCACACCGGGGCTTTCCATAAAAATTTTCTTTTCTCTTTCCAGAAACAGCAAACCAACATAAGCAGCACCCAGCGTACCGCTTACACAAAGCAAGTCACCTTTTTGAGCGGTGTTTCTTTTTACAAATTTATCTGGAGCCACTTCGCCAATAGCGGTAACAGAAATAATAAATCCTTTTTGTGAAGAACTGGTATCACCACCAATTAAATCAACGCCATATTTGTCACAAGCAGCATAAACACCCTCATAAAATTCACTCAGCGACTCTACGCTGAAACGATTACTGATGCCAAGGCTTACTGTAATGTGTGTTGGTGTTGCATTCATCGCATACACATCGCTGATATTTACAACTACACTTTTATAGCCAAGATGTTTTAATGGGGTATAGCTTAAATCGAAATGCACCCCTTCAATTAACAGGTCGGTAGTGATGACAGTTTGTTTTCCAAAATGGTCAATCACCGCAGCATCATCACCCACGCCAAGAATAGTAGAGGCATTTTGAATTTCAATATTCTTCGTTAAATGTTCAATCAGGCCAAATTCACCGAGGCTGCTTATTTCTGTTCTTTCGTTGCTCATAATTCTTTTTTATTGTTTATAACATCCAGCATTTCTTCATGAATCCTACCGTTTGTTGCTAAAACTCTATGTTGATATACCGAAAATTTATTTCCTTCAAAGTCCGTCACTTTACCGCCAGCTTCTTCTACTATTAAATAACCCGCTGCACTGTCCCATGCTTCAAGCTTGTGTTCATAAAAACCATCAAACCTGCCAGCAGCTACCCAGCATAAATCTATAGCAGCAGATCCCAATCTTCTTACAGGCACACCTTTGCGAATAAACCGTTCAAATATTTCCAACGGGCCGTTAGGCATATTAATATAAGTGTAAGGAAATCCGGTTACGAGGCAAGCCTTAATTGTTTCTGTTTGCTCACTTACATGAATTGGTTTATCATTCAATGTTGCTCCTTTCCCTTTTTCAGCAAAGTAAAATTCATGAAGATGCGGATTATAAACCGCTGCCATTACAATTTCGCCTTTGTGCTCAATACCGATAGACACACAGTTAAGCGGAATACCATGAGCAAAGTTGATGGTACCATCAATCGGGTCAATTATCCATTTATAGTCGGAGTCCTGCACCAGCTCTCCTATTTCTTCACTCAAAATTTGATGTCCGGGATAGGTGGATTTGATAACTGCTATAATAGCTTTCTCCGCAGCATGATCTGCTTCAGTAACTAAATTATTGACACCTTCTTTATTACTTACTTTAAAATCGCCATTGAAAAAACGAAGAATTTCGGCAGCACCGGCTTTGGCGGCATCTACCAGGGTTTGTTTAAGCATGGGCAAAGATAAACACGGATGGCAAAGATTAATATGGATTTACACAGATGAATAAAACTTAATTGCTAATAAAAACGGAATAATATGATCAAAAGTCTTTCAAGAATTGCCGATTCGTGAAATCCGACCATTAATCCTTGTTAAACCCGTGATTGCCTTTATTTTGAACTGTTCCTAAAAACTTCGTACTTCGTAGCTTATACATCTTATTCTTTTGCAGTTATCAGTCATTATAGTTAATTACAACGTAAAACACTTTTTGGAGCAATGCCTTTGCTCCGTACAGAAGGCTATTGCCAGTATGTCCGCAGGAATCCCTTTGCAGCAGGCAGAAATTGTGGTGGTGGACAATAACTCAACCGATAACAGTATTGAATATCTCTCACCAAAATTTCCCGCTGTTCAATTTATTGCCAATCAGGAAAATACCGGCTTTGCAAAAGGCTGTAATCAGGGATTGCAACAAGCAAAAGGAAAATACATCCTGTTTTTAAATCCTGATACTATTGTTCCCGAGGATTGTTTTAGCAAGTGCATCGCTTTCTTTGCTGCACATCCCGATGCCGGCGCAGTGGGAATAAAAATGATGGACGGAAGCGGCAAATTTCTTAATGAATCCAAGAGGGCTTTTCCTTCGCCGATGACATCGCTATTTAAACTGTTTGGGTTGGCGAAACTTTTCCCTCATTCAAAAACTTTTTCCAGTTATCATCTTGGACACCTTAATGAAAATGAAAACAACGAAGTGGATGTGCTGGCTGGTGCATTTATGATGATAAAAAAAGAAGTATTGGAAAAAGTAGGAAGCTTTGATGAAACATTCTTTATGTATGGCGAAGATGTGGACCTGAGCTACCGGATACAAAAGGCGGGGTATAAAAATTATTATTTTGCTGATAGCGTCATCATTCATTTTAAAGGAGAAAGTACCCGCAAAGGCAGCATGAATTATGTGCGGATGTTTTATACTGCCATGAGCATTTTTGTACGTAAACATTATGGCGGAAGCCGTGCCGGCATTTTTAATTTTCTTATTCATGTTGCCATCTGGTTCCGTGCAGGCCTGTCTGCAATAGGTAGTTTTATCAGGAAAGTAGGATTGCCGTTGATTGATGCAGGATTGATTCTTCTTTCCTTTTGGATGATGAAAAATATCTGGACAGCCTATGTACGAACGGAAACAGAATATGAAATCCGATTATTATGGGTAGCCTTTCCTGCTTTTACTATTTTTTATCTTATTGCTGCCTATTATGCAGGATTGTATGACAGATGGTATAAAAGAACAGAACTTATCCGCTCTACATTAATAGCAACAATAGTTTTATTGGCTGCTTATGCGTTGCTACCGGAGCAATACCGTTTTTCGAGAGGTATTGTATTGTTTGGGGCAGTGCTGGCTTTTGTTCTTATCAGTATATTAAGATGGATATTGATAAAAACGTATGTACTTAACAGTAATAAAGATAAAGGGGAGCAAGCAACAACGATAATTATTGGAAGCTCAGCAGAATATCAACAGACACTACAACTGCTGAATGAGGCGGGGCAGCACCAAAAAATAGTAGGAAGAGTCGCTGTGCTGGACAATGATACTGTAGCATTGGGCAACTGGAAAAATATTCAGCAACTTTCAGCAACCATTCCATTCAGGGAAATTATTTTTTGTCAGGGCACATTATCTTTTACAGATATAATCAGCAGCATACAACAACTACCAGCGGGGTTGGTTGCTAAAATTCATTCGGAAGGTAGCAGTAGCATTGTAGGCAGCGATTCAAAAGATAGCTCTGGCGAATCTCTGTCAAAAGAAAATGGGTATAAACTGGCAGACCCCTACAACAGGCGGTTAAAAAGACTGATTGATGTAAGTATTTCTTTTTTGGGGATTGTTACTTTTCCGGTTCAGTTATTTATTGTTAAAAAGCCATTTCAATTTTTTGCCAATTGTGTTGCTGTGTTGTTTGCACAAAAAACATGGATTGGTTATGCTATTGCAGAAAAAAATCTGCCGCATCTTCATCAGGCAGTAATTTCCTGTAATGGAATGGCGGCTTCAGCAAAACAGCAATTGCCAATTGAAAGTTTGCAAATGATGGACTATTGGTATGCCCGGGATTATGAACCAACCAACGATTTAAAATTGATAGGAAGAATGTACCGTAAGCTGGGTGGATAACGGAACGCTGTTCCGTTCAAGTTAGCCGACACAGAGTTCCGGCTTCCGCTCTATATTCGCATAATTACAACAATAACATTGCGTAACTTTAAAGCCTACCTTTTTATTACTACATGGCCACCATTATAGATATAAAATTACCAAGAGCAATTGCGGCCGCATTACGTATTCCGCCAAACGACCCACGGCGGCAGCAGATAAGGGTGTTGAAAAAACTATTGAAAAAAGCTAGGTTCACCGAATTTGGACAGCATTACCGGTTTGATGATATATTATTAAGTAAGCATCCTGGAAAAAAATTTCAAGAGCTGGTGCCGGTGCATGATTACAATAAAATATATGAAGAGTGGTGGAAGAAAACATTAGAAGGGGTGCCCGATGTAACATGGCCGGGAAAAATTAAATATTATGCACTCAGCTCCGGCACTTCTGATGCGGCGAGTAAATACATTCCTGTTACCAAAGAATTATTACGCAGCAATACCGTTAATTATTTACGTCAGTTACTGAGCCTGATAAGATATGATGAAGCCAATAAAAGGGGTCTGACAAAAGGCTTTTTATTTCTCGGCGGTGCCACAGATTTACAAAAAGGAAAAGCCGGCTGGTACGCAGGCGACCTCAGCGGCATATTAGCAAAGAAAAGACCGTTCTGGTTTCAGACTTTTTATAAACCCGGTGGTCGTATTGCAGCTATTACAGATTGGAATCAGAAATTACATGAGATAGTAGAGCATGCAAAGGAGTGGGACATTGGCCACATAGTTGGTGTGCCGGCCTGGTGCCAGATGTGTATGGAAATGGTAATTGAACATTATAAGGTTAAAAACATTCATGAGATATGGCCCAACTTCAGTTTCTTCGTTCATGGTGGTGTAGCATTTGAACCGTATAAAAAAAGTTTTGAAAAATTATTGGGTAAACCAATTGTCTACATCGAAAATTATTTATCTAGCGAAGGATTTATTGGTTACAAAACAAGAGAACATGCTAAAGGCATGCAGCTTATTCTTAACAACAATATTTTTTTTGAATTTGTACCGTTTGATGATAAAAACTTTGATAGTGATGGAAAAATAGTTAATAATCCAGATGCAAAAATGATACATGAAGTGGAAGAGGGAAAAGAATATGCACTGCTAATGAGTACGAATGCCGGTGCTTGGAGGTATATTTTGGGTGACACTATAAAATTTGTTGACCTGGCCAAAAATGAACTGGTGATTACCGGCCGCACCAAACATTTCCTCAGCCTTACCGGCGAACACCTGAGTGTGGAGAATATGAATAAGGCGATTGAAAAAGTAAGTGATGAGTTTAATGTCAGCATCCCTGAATACACCGTTGCAGGGATACCTCATGGAACTTTTTTTGCTCACCGCTGGTATATTGCCACCAATGATAAAGTGGACGCAGATAAAATCAGAAAACGAATTGATGAAAACCTGCGGGCACTGAATGATGACTATGCTACCGAACGAGATAGTGCATTAAAAGAAGTTTTTCTGGAAGTGTTACCAGAAGAAAAATTTATGAAGTTTATGGAACTGAAAGGAAAAATTGGCAGCCAGCATAAATTTCCACGGGTGATGAAAGGAAAAATGCTGGAAGAATGGCAAAGGTTTCTACAAACAAACCATCTCTAAAGCCTCTGGATAGA
>JANORJ010000081.1:0-5779 GCA_031415255.1 Chitinophagaceae bacterium
ATTAACATGAGCTTTGGTAAAGGTTTTTCCCCAGAAAAGAAATGGGTGGATGAGGCAGTTAAGTATGCTGAAAGTAAAGGGGTGTTGTTAATTCATGCAGCAGGTAATGATGCTAAGAACATTGATACATCTTTTAACTATCCATGTGTAGAAACACTCGATGGAAAACGTCCTAGTAATTGGATTACCGTAGGTGCCAGTGGCGACCCGAAAGCTGGCGGCATCACAGCTAGTTTTTCTAACTATGGTAAAAAAGATGTGGATGTATTTGCACCCGGTGTAAAAATTTATTCCACCGTTCCTGGTGGCAATACGTATCAAAATTTACAAGGCACCAGTATGGCCTCTCCTGTAGTGGCGGGTTTAGCTGCTTTCATTTTAGAATATTATCCTGCACTTAGCCCGGCTCAGGTAAAAATGGTGATTGAAAAATCATCAGTAAAACTTACAGAGAAAGTAAAAAATCCTGAAACGGAAGAAATGGTGTTGCTATCTGATATCAGCAAATCCGGCGGATTGGTAAATGCCTTCGAGGCCATCAAATTAGCCAGCACTATCAAAGGGGAAAGAAAACCAACTGCCCCGGTAAAACCAGTTAAATCAACCGTGAAACCGAAAGTGAACGGATAAGATAAAAAAATAATAGAAGTTCCCAGCCCCTGTAGTAATGCGGGGGCTTTTTTTTAGCCTGCATCAATTATCGATGATTTAGTGTACCCTTTGCAACCGGCTATAAAACAATTTAAAAAAGATACAGACTATAAAAAAACTTGATTATTTTTAGCCTCTTAAAACAATAAAAATGAGACAACTATTTTTTTTAATTTCCGGTTTCATAGTAGTAATGGCTGCAGGCTGTGGCAGTAAGGATAAAGAAGCGAAGACAGATACACCAGCTGTAAGCACACCCGTTAATACAACTGTTGCACCTGTTACAAGCCCAGATGTTTCAACCACACCAGCTGTTAGTACCACAACTATACTACCTACAACAACAACTGTAGCAACGCAGCCATCTAAACAAGCCACTATAACAACTTCACAACCAGTTACCACAACTACTGCCGGCCTTAATCCTGCACACGGTCAGCCTGGCCATCGTTGTGATATTTCAGTTGGTGCACCTTTAAATAGCCCTGCGGGAAAGGCAACAACACCCACTGTAAACACCAATTCCGCTCCAGTCAACTTATCCCCTTCAATTGTAAATACAAGTCCGCAAATAGTGCCGACTCCGTCAACACAAACTGTTGCTGCGGGCATGAATCCTGCACATGGACAACCCGGTCATCGGTGTGATATATCAGTGGGGGCTCCTTTAAATAGCCCTGTAAAAACAAATACTACCCCACCTGTTGCCAAATAATAGGCGGCAACTCTTAAAAAATGAGTTGTCTATTTTTATGTCGCTAAATTATATTCAACCAGAGATACATTAAATCTTAATCGTTTGCTATGCCCCGCCCCGTTCTCTCAACAATACCTGAATGGTATCATCACTACATACAACAAGTTGAAGGAAATGACTTAGTAGTGGCAATAAAAAAACAAACCCCGGTAATTACTCGATTTTTCAACCGCATACCAGTAGAAAAAAGAAATTATCGGTACGACAAAGGCAAGTGGACGATTAAAGAAGTGTTGCAGCATATCCTAGATGCAGAAAGAGTATTTGCATACCGTGGTCTTTGCATTGCCAGAAAAGATTCCGCTTCCTTGCCGGGCTTTGATGAGAACGACTATGCAGACAATTCAAAAGCAAAAAAAAGAGATTGGGCTGAAATGATAGAAGAGTTAAAAGCTGTTCGTCGTTCCACAGAAATACTATTTGAGTCATTCGATAAAGAACAACTGTCCACCTTTGGTACTGCTAACAACAACCCTGTTTCGGTATTAGCTATTGGGTTTATTCTTGTTGGCCATATTAATCATCATGTAAGAATTATTAAGGAAAGGTATATTAACCCACGAAATTAATTGTACGAAAAGTTTGAATGCAGCAACAGATAAGGAAAAATATTTCGGCAAATTTTAAATCAATAAATCTCTTGATTGCCTGAAATAAAATATTGAACAATCACTATTCAATTTAATAGAAAAGTCAGGCAGCATTACACTGCAAAGCTTGTTCCGCAACCACAGGTAGTACTTGCATTAGGGTTCTTGAAAGTAAACCCACGATTGTTTAATCCATCCTGCCAATCCACTTGCATACCCAATAAATACATTTCATGTGCTTTATCCATAATGCAGGTGATGCCGTCTATTTCAAAATGGCTGTCATTTTCTTTTGGTTGATCAAATCCTAGAATGTAGGTCATACCGGAACAACCGCCGCCCTTAACTCCCACCCGCAATTTTTGGGTATTGTCAAAACCATCAGCAGTCATCAACTTTCTTATTTCAAGAATAGCTCCTGCAGTCAATGTAACCGGTATATTGATAATTAATTCCATGCCGCAAAAATAAATATTCTTTTACGCAGAAACGATCATTCCATTTTCGATAAAGGAAATTTAACTAAATACCCAATTCGCTGCATTTAAAGACCTAATTCTCAATTACTAAACATTATTCCCAATACCCTTCCTTATTTTTGCTTCAACTATCAAATCAACATCCATGGAGATAACCATTGTAAGTATTATATTGTCAGGTTTAGCTTTAGTAGTAGCTCTTTATGCCCTGCTCCGCAAACCCGAGCCAATTGTGCAAGCTACTACCAGTGTAAAATTTGAGAGCATCCCCATGCAATTACAGGCCTATGAAAGATTGGTCTTATTAACAGAAAGAATTGCACTTCCCAATCTTATCAGCCGTCTCAATCAGCCTGGGATTTCTGGCTATGAAATGAAAATTATTCTAACAGAAAATATTAAACAGGAGTTTGATTATAACAGTACACAGCAATTATATGTTAGTCCCGTAAGTTGGGATGCTGTTCGCAATCTGAAAGAACAAAACATTATGGTGGTGAATCAGGTATCATCCACACTACCTCCAACAGCATCGGCAGCAGATTTAAATAAGAAAATCTTAGAAGTATTGATGTCGCAGCCAAACGGTGCTTTGCATGAATTAGTAGCACAGGCATTAAATTATGAAGCCAAAAAAATAATGCAGTAAGGAGTTTCCAATAATTTGTAAAGTTACTTATATGTCCGCTGAAAATAAAAAAACAACTGATTCAGGAATAGAAATCAAACCAGTTTATACAACTGCAGATTTACCAGCTTCAGCAAATGAACAACCCGGACAATTTCCTTACACAAGAGGTGTGCAACCGGATATGTACAGGGGTAAGCTATGGACAATGCGGCAATACGCAGGTTTTTCCACTGCGGAAGAAAGTAATAAACGGTATCATTATTTATTATCGCAGGGAGTAAGCGGATTAAGTGTGGCATTCGATCTGCCTACTCAAATCGGCTATGATAGTGATCATGAACTGGCAGAAGGAGAAGTAGGAAAGGTAGGTGTAGCCATTGACTCTTTGGAAGATGTGCAAACACTTTTCAACGGAATAAAATTGGAAGAAGTAAGTACTTCTATGACGATTAATGCAACTGGCTTTATTCTGTTGGCCTTTTACGCTGCATTGGCCAAACAGCAAGGTGCTGATTTAAAAAAAATTACCGGTACTATACAAAATGATATTCTAAAAGAATATGCTGCAAGAGGCACTTATATCTATCCGCCAAAACCTTCGATGCGCATCATCACCGATATTTTTGAATGGTGCAGCCAGGAAGTGCCGAAGTGGAACACCATTTCTATTTCCGGTTATCACATCCGAGAAGCAGGCAGTACCGCCGTTCAGGAAATTGCTTTTACCCTTAGCAATGGAAAGGCTTATGTGGAAGCTGCACTGAAAAAAGGATTGGACATAAATGTGTTTGGCAAACGTCTCTCCTTCTTTTTTAATGCCCATAATAATTTATTTGAAGAGGTGGCAAAGTTCCGGGCTGCAAGAAAGATGTGGGCCGTAATAATGAAAGACCTCGGTGCCACCGACCCTAAAGCCATGATGCTCCGGTTTCATACACAAACCGGTGGCAGCACATTAACAGCACAACAACCGCTCAATAATATTTCTAGAGTAACAGTACAAACACTGGCCGCCGTTTTAGGTGGCACACAATCGTTACATACAAATGGTTATGATGAAGCATTGAGTTTACCTACTGAAGAAGCTGCAAGAATTGCATTACGTACACAACAAATCATTGCTTTTGAAAGTGGTGTGCCAGATACAGTTGACCCATTGGCGGGATCCTACTTTGTTGAATCTCTTACCCATGAAGTAGAAGAAGCTGCGTGGAAACTGATGCAGAAAATTGATGCAATGGGTGGTAGTGTTTCTGCTATTGAACAGGGATTTATTCAAAATGAAATTGCTAAAAGTGCCTACGAGTATCAACGCAACATAGAAACAGGCAGCAAAATAATTGTGGGTGTCAATAAATTCGAAATTGACAAGGAAGAACCGATTCCAGGATTTAAAATAGATGATTCTATACGACAGGTGCAAACTGAAAAATTGAATACCCTTCGGAATAGCCGAAGCCATGCGAAAGTTGATCAATTACTCCAGCTATTAAACGATAAAGCCAACAGCGGCGAAAACATAATGCCCACCGTGGTAGAAGCGGTGGAAAATAAATGCACCTTGGGAGAAATTGCTGATACCTTGAGAGAGGTATTTGGAGAACATAAATAACGTTGTAAAAAAATATTCAGGCAAGATATTTTTCAAAAAAATCATTGCTGTTTAAGACTTCCATAGCTGAAAAATAAAAATCTCCTGTGTCTTCAGTAATAATACACTTGCATTTACTTTCTACGGCTGAGTAATATTCTAGTCCATCTTCAAAATCATGAATAGCAGGATTATTTACCGTTTTTTGAACTACATGTTCATTTACCGGTGAAATTGAAATTTTTTTAGCAAGGAGACCTATCTTCTGCCTTGCAGTTTTCTTGTTTTTTTTCTCTGCAAAATAAAAAGCAATAGCCAGACATAATGGGGATGTGAATACTTCAAAATTTTTATTATCGACGAGGCTTACAATACGGGAAGAATGACTGAATAGAGGATACTCCTTATTTAGAACTGACACAAGGATATTGGCATCAAGAAATATTTTCATTTTTTCGAGGAATAATATTCAGACTTCAAAGATTTTCTACTTTTCTTTTTGGTTTGATAAACAGCCTCTCCTTCTGAAACGATACTCACCCATGCCGAGATTGGCAAACTTTCAAGCGATGAATAATTTTCGGCTGTTGTTTTTTGCAGCAGAAATTCTACAAGCCGTGACAAGCTGATATTATTATTCTCAGCAAATCGCTTTGCACGGCTAACAACACCTTTATCAAAACTTAAAGTAACTTTTGTGTCCATACCCTCTTTTTTACAAATTTAATTTATTTATACGTAATATAAAAATATTCGTTACGTATAAACAAATACTTTACCTAAAACAGCCGTTTCTTATTCCCCATAGTCTGTTACTTGTATTTTCTCCAATTAAAAATATTGCTTAACGTTTAGCCAATATAAACCTAAGAAGCCATGATTATTAAAATCAGTATGAAGCATACATCCAAAACAAAAAAGCCACCCCGGTTTCGTTTGAAACGAGAGGGGTGGCTTTTACTTATCGGACAATTTACTATCCTATCAAAGTTGCTTCACTATCCTCTTCGCTGCTATCCGCTTGCCAGCTGCATTCACTACTTCTACTATATAAATACCTGCCGGTGAACGGCTGATGTC
>JANORJ010000082.1:0-2986 GCA_031415255.1 Chitinophagaceae bacterium
TTTCCAGATGAAGTCTGCCGGATTTTTTATTTAGTCGGCTTTGCCGATAAAAAAATCCCATTCTTTATCTGCGAGCAATTCAGGGATACGGCTTTCCCAAAAACCATGGATGCCTTTTTGATCGGTAAATTGTCCGTTGTGATTTTTAGTGGCATGAAGAGGCACATGAGAGTCGGCTATGTAATGACCCATCTCTGCGGAATATTTTAAAATCTTTGTCTGATTTTTTTCTTTAAACGCAGCGGTTAATTTGTACAGCATTGTTTGCAGCCACCACGGTACAATGCCATAAGCATTCAATGAATCTTCTGAATATTTTGCCACGGCATCATTCCATCTTCTTGGCAAAGAGTCGTAAGGATATTTACCGTAATGGTCGATATCTATATAATGACGGGGACCTTCTTCTGGTATAGCGTATCTTCTTTTATCAGGATCTACAGCATGTTCAAAAAGAAAATCAATCTGGGGTTTATACAACACCATCATTTCTGGCGGCAGCAGGAAAACAGCGAAGTAGTTAATTTTTTTATGCGCATAAAATCCCCAACAAAAGCAATCTTTAGCTAGTAAAGAAAACAGAAGAAAAATAAACAGTTTTCGCATCTAGGGCTTTTAAATTAATTGGATGGCTCTTCTGCCACAACGGTTGGATTTTTTCGTTCAGCATCCAAATCTACAACACCGCCAGTTACCGCATACTTCATTGCTTCACCAGAAGTTATTTTATCAATCATTCGTACTTTACTTTTTGGTAAAACATATAACTGACCTGCAAAATTGTAAGCCTGCGGCACATAAACTGCCACATGTTCGGCTCCCATTTCAAATTTTTCCATTTCCTGGTCAGTTAAAAAACCAATAATCCAGACATCTTCGGAAAACACATTTGCCAACACTGCTTTATTGAACTTACGTTTATCACCGGCGAAGGCCTCAAAAAAATCTTTGGTGGAAGTGTAAAGAAATTTAATGACAGGAGTTCTGGCCATCCACTGATCAAAGAAATTGATAAAGCTGCCCATCAGAAAGTAAGAACTTAACCAGCCTACAAAAATTACAAATGCGATAACGATCACAAAGCCAAGTCCTGGAATTTTTTTGAGATTCCCTTTTTCATCTTCATGAATCCACGAAGGAAAAAGTTTATGGACAAGGTTCGGGAGCAAATCATCTACAAAACTGAAGGCCGCAACAATGGCCCAAACGGTAATTGCAATGGGAGCCAGAATAAGCAGACCCTGCATAAAAAAACGCAATATTTTTTTAACAGTACTCGAAGCTTGTGGTTTGGCTGCAGTGTCCATTGGCTGATTTACAAGCTAAGATAACTTAAAAACGCATCTGGCCGCTTTGGAGTTAACTATTTGGCCAAGTGTGGATTGCCTTATATCAGACTTTAAATTATTAAGAATCTTCTAGCGGCCTGATGCGTAAAAAATCGGTGAACGGTCAAAAAAAGATGGTGGAAACTTTGGTTACGAAAAAAGTTTCCATAGTTTTGTGTCCGAATTACAAATAAATGGAACCAAAAGAACGAATAGCAGCAAAAGCAGAAGAGTTGTTCATGCAATACGGCATCAGGTCGGTATCAATGGATGATATTGCCAACAATCTCGGTATGAGCAAAAAAACGCTTTATCAATATTTCGCTGATAAGGATGAGCTGGTAGAGGCCGTGGTAGAAACTCATATTAATGAAGTAGAAGGTGATTGTATTAAGTGCCGCACTAACGCAACTGATGCCATCCATGAAATTTTTTTAACCATGGAACATATCATGGAGGAGTTTAAGAATATGAACCCCATGCTGGTGTATGACTTGGAAAAATTTCATTTTAAAGCTTACCAGCGGTTCAAAAACTATAAGGATAAATTTTTGCTGCAGATGATTCGCAACAATATAGAATGGGGAATTAAGGATGAACTATACCGGCCAGATTTGAACATAGATGTATTATCAAAGTTCAGGATAGAGTCAATCCTGATACCCTTTAATGTGGCGGTTTTTCCTCCCGGAAAATATAACCTCGGTCACACATCAGAAATTATGATTGAGAATTTTACCTACGGTCTTGCCACCATCAAAGGGCATAAACTGATTCAGCAATACAATGAACAACGACAAAAAAATGTTTCGTATGAAGAGAGTAAGAAATAATAGAGTGGCTTTGTTAACAGGATTGTTTTTTTTACCAATACTGGTAATAGCCCAATCACCTGATAGTGTAAAAATCACCAAACATGAATTTTCCATTCAGCAAGCGGTTGATTATGCTACTAAGAATAATGTGAATGTAAAGAATGCATTAATTGATGTACAACTACAGGAGCAGGTGAACAGGGAAGTAACATCCAATGCTTACCCGCATATTAATGCAAGCATGGGAACTACTTATAATCCGGCAGTGGCTACACAAGTGGTGCCCAATTTTATTTCGCCGGCCACTTACCAGGTATTGATAGACCAGGGTGTAAAAGATGGAAGTGGTAATCCCATTGTAATGCCCAACGATTTTGGATTTATTGCCGCACAATTCGGCAGCAAGTTCAGTGCATCTGCCGGTATTAGCCTTAGCCAATTGTTATTTGACGGGCAGGTATTTGTTGGCTTGCAGGCAAGAGATGCAACGATGCGGTTCTCCAAAAAGAATGTAGAAATAACCGAGCAAATTATAAAAGCCAATATCCATAAAATATATTACCAATTAGTAGTGAGTAAAACACAGGTTGAATTATTAGATGCCAATATTGCCCTGCTGGAAAAACTACTACATGATACTAAGGAAATATATAAAGCCGGTTTTACAGAACAATTAGATGTGGATAAAGTAAGTGTGCAACTAACCAACTTGCAAACAGAAAAAAGAAAAGTGCTTAACACTATATCAAACGGCTACTACGGATTGAAAGTATTGATGGGAATGCCGGTAAGCGACGAACTGGTACTCACAGATAAATTATCTAACGAACAAATTAAAGAAGG
>JANORJ010000083.1:0-6108 GCA_031415255.1 Chitinophagaceae bacterium
TGCTATTTCCTTCTTTATTAAGCGATACATCAAAAAAAGTAAAAAATATCGGTGTACAATTATATACTTTCCGTACGGAAATGGCGGCTGATGCCCGTGGTACATTAAAGAAAATTGCTGACCTTGGCTACAAACAAATAGAATCTGCAAGAAGTAATAAAGGACATTACTATGGCTTAACGCCAAAAGAAATGAAACAGGCTTGCAAAGATTTGGGCATGACACTTAGCAGCGGCCATGTGCATATAGATGATAAGTGGAAGCAAACAATCGAGGAAGCGGCCGAAAGCGGCCAAAAATATTTAATCTGTTCAACCATGCCCACCAACGGGCAAACGGTTGACAATTATAAAAAAGTGGCAGAACAATTTAATAAGGCTGGTGAAGATTGCAGAAAGCTCGGATTAAATTTTGGCTATCACAATCATGAATATGAGTTTGAAAGCCATAACGGGCAAGTGCTGTATGATATACTGCTTGATAATACACAGGCTGGTTTAGTACACATGGAACTTGATTTGGGCTGGGTGATTGTTGGTGGCAAAAACCCACTTGATTATTTTAAAAAGTACCCTAACCGTTTTCCGCTCTGGCATTTAAAAGATATGGATTTGGCAAAAAAACATAGTGTAGAATTTGGCAAAGGGCAATTAGATATTGTGGCAATGCTGGAAAATAGAAAGCAATCCGGGCTTGATTTAATGTTTGTTGAACAGGAAGAATATGCAAACACACCAACGGAGAGTATGAAAGAAAACATGGATTATTTAAGAAAGATAAGAATGTAATTGCTTACAAAAAATTGTAACTATTGTATTTATGCAAAGAAGAACCGCCATAAGAAACATTGCCATCATTACAGCAGGAGCAGCTTTTTTACCTGCTTGTAATAATGCAGACAGTACACCGGGAATAAAATTGAAAAATATTTCAGTAACCGGCAAAGAGCAAAATATGCTTGCAGAACTTGCTGAAACTATTCTTCCCAAAACAAAAGAATTCATTGGCTCTGCCGATCTAAAAAGCCATGAGTTTTTACTTACGATGATGGATGATTGTTCATCCCCTGAAGATCAAGAAAAATTTACAGCCGGGTTAAAAGCATTTGAGGAAAACTGTAATAATAAATTCAAAACCTCATTTGCAAAATGCCCTGCCGCACAAAGGGTGGAGTTATTAAAAGAGTTAGAAGCAAATAAGGATAAAAACAATCTGGCAGCAGTATTTTATAAGACAACCAAGCGTTATACACTGCAAAGCTTTACTTCATCAAAAGAGTATTTACTGAAAATTAAAAAATTTACTTTAGCCCCCGGACCCTTCTATAAAGGTTGTGTAAAGGCAGCATAAAAATATTTTATGGGAGATAAAAACAGATTTGATGTCATTGTAATTGGCAGCGGTATGAGTGGCGGCTGGGCTGCAAAAGAATTTTGTGAAAAAGGATTGAAAACATTGCTGCTTGAAAGAGGCAGGGATGTGCAACATATAAAGGATTATCCCACTACAAGTATGTTTCCATGGGAGTTTAAGCACCGGGGGCAAATACCTTATGAAATTGCTAAAGATAATCCTTCCATCACACGGTGTTATGCATTTAAGGAAGATGCTATGCATTTTTTTGTAAAAGATACAGAGCATCCCTGGGTGCAGGAAAAACCATTTGACTGGATTAAAGGTTACCAGGTAGGTGGCAAAAGTATTATGTGGGCAAGGCAAACACAGCGATGGAGTGATTTTGATTTTGAAGGCCCGGCAAGAGATGGCTTTGCGGTTGATTGGCCCATTCGGTATAAAGATTTGGCACCATGGTATGGTTATGTTGAAAAATTTGCAGGGATAAGTGGTAACAAAGACGGTGTTGATACATTGCCCGATGGCGAGTTTTTACCCGCATGGCAACTTAATTGTGTCGAAGAATATTTTAAAAAAACTGTTGCAGCGAATTATAAAAATCGTCATGTAATATATGCCCGTTGTGCCCATGTTACTAATCCGCAGCCGGTGCATATTGAGCAGGGTCGGGGGCAATGCCAGACAAGAAATATATGTCAGAGGGGCTGTCCTTTTGGTGGGTACTTCAATGCAAACTCCACCACAATTCCATGGGCAATTAAAACCGGTAATCTTACATTGCGTACACATTCCGTAGTACATTCAATTATTTATGACGAACAAAAAGGCAAAGCTACAGGTGTAAGGGTAATTGATGCAAACACAAAACAGGCTGTTGAATATTTTGCCGATGTGATTTTTGTAAATGCAGGTGCAATTAATACCAATTTAATTTTATTGAATTCAACATCTGAACGTTTTCCCAATGGTTTAGGAAATGATAGCGGTTTGTTGGGCAAATATTTTGCCTTTCATAACTACAGGGCAAGAATTACTGCAAAGTATGATGGTATGCTTGACTCAAAAACGGAAGGAGGAAGACCCACTAGTGCATATGTGCCAAGGTTTAGAAATGTGTATAAGCAGGAAACAGATTTTCTCCGGGGCTATGCTACTACATTTTACGCCAATCGGTTTCCTGTGCAAAATAATGAAAACCTTTTTGGGGAAGAATTGAAAAACCAATTGATGCAGGAATCCCCAAAACTAAACTCTTGGTTTGTGGGTTCGGGTATGATGGGAGAAACTATCCCAAAAGAAACCAACTATGTGGCATTAGATAAGGATAAAAAAGATGAATGGGGAATGCCATTAGTAAGATTTAATGTGAGTTATGATGATAATGACGAAAAGATGATTAAAGATTTCTTTGAACAATATACGGAGATGTTTAGCAAAGCTGGCTTTACAGATATTAAAACATCAGACAGTAAACAGGCACCCGGGTTGGATATACATGAAATGGGTGGTGTAAGAATGGGTAAAGATCCAAAAACATCCCTGTTAAATGAGTGGAATCAATTGCATGAATGCAAGAATGTATTTGTAACAGATGGGGCTTGTATGACATCAACCAGTACACAAAACCCATCACTAACTTATATGGCTTTAACAGCCAGAGCTGCCAATCATGCAGTAGAATTGCTGAAGAAAAGAGAATTGTAAAGCCGTTGATAAATAAGAACTTTTTCCTACCGGTGCCGATGAGTGGGATATAGTTCCCTCCAATCCACTGGAGTATGTGGCAGCACCTGAGTTGTCAAGTGTAAGAATTACACCAGCATCAGGAACAGCGGCATCGCAGCCGGCAAAAAGTCAGCGTACAGCACATGCAGTAAATGCAGAGAACAGTATGGATGCCATGAATGCAATGAATAAAAAATGCAGGGTGATGCACCAGCCTGCACCAATTGCGGACACATAACAGTACGCAGCGGCACCTGTTATAAATGTTTGAACTGTGGTACACAGGGTGGGTGCAGTTAAAATTGTTAACTAGGACGGAAAACCAAATAAAAAAGTACCCATTAATTCTGCATCCCGGCCATTGAGCCGGGATGTTTTGTTTATAGCCATTTTTCTTTCTATTTTTCTATGTAATACTTCGCACCACTCAATAGTAAATTGTGGCAATTCTTGCAAGTATATTTCATTGGTATTTCTATGTATGTTTTATAAATGCATACACTTACTTTAGCAAAACCAAATCCCGCTAAATATGAAAACAAAAATTATTGTATTGCTGATTATCGCCAGTGTTATTTTACAATCCTGCAGCCGTGCCATTAGCCCTTACCAGGCTGCTAACAATCCGAAGGGAAAACATTGTAAGGATATAAAATAAAAATTCGCCTAGTAGAAGGCGAATAGAAAATATTTGTTGGAAGAAAAAATTAATCACTTCCAAAAATGTTGCTAACGGCACCTTCCAACATCGGAAATTTTTCTACCACAAATCCTTTGATGGTAGCAATAGCTTGTTTAGCCTGCTCATCACTAAGGCCGGCCTCTGCTTTTAATTTGTCTATTAATTCCTGCATAAAAATTTTATTTTGATAATATTTTTGAAACCTAAATCAGGATGAAATAAAAATTAATATCGGAGTCGTTGATATTTACACCCCTTTAGAGCCTGTCCCGATTATTTCGGGAGGATGGGGGCATTGCCCTAAGCCACTTTCAATAAACTTATCTTACTCTTATCAAAATTGCGTTTGGCATATTCCAAGTCAAGCACAAATTGTGTTTCTTTAGAAGATGGCATTTCATACATCGCATCCGTCAAAATGCTTTCGCAGATACTTCTAAGGCCTCTTGCACCCAATTTATATTCCAACGCTTTCTCCACCATAAAGTTCAGCACATCTTCTTCTATGGTCAGTTGAATGCCTTCCAATTCAAATAGTTTCTTGTATTGTTTTACCAACGCATTTTTTGGTTCCGTAAGAATAGCTCTAAGCGTAGCAGCATCCAATGGATCAAGATGAGTAACCACCGGCAAGCGACCCAGCAATTCCGGTATCAATCCAAATGATTTTAAATCTTGCGGGTTCACATAGCGGAGCAGGTTCTTCTTCATGTCTTCTTGTAGTTCCTTGTCCACATTAAAACCGATGGTATTTGTTTGCACACGCCGTGCTATCACCCTGTCTATACCATCAAATGCACCACCACAGATGAAGAGAATATTTTGTGTATTTACTTTTACTAATTTTTGTTCCGGGTGTTTACGTCCACCTTGCGGCGGAACCAGCACTTCAGAACCTTCTAATAATTTCAGTAAACCCTGCTGCACACCTTCACCACTCACATCACGGGTAATGGAAGGGTTATCCCCCTTACGGGCAATTTTATCTATCTCATCTATAAATACAATACCTCTTTCTGCTGCTGTCACATCATAGTTACAAACCTGCAGCAAACGAGAGAGAATGCTTTCCACATCTTCACCCACATAACCAGATTCGGTAAACACCGTAGCATCCACAATTGCAAATGGAACATTTAGCAAACGGGCAATACTTTTTGCCAGCAATGTTTTGCCGGTTCCCGTTTCACCCACCATAATGATATTGCTCTTTTCTATTTCAACATCATTGTTAGAAGCAGCGTCAGTATTTTTTTGCTGTAAACGTTTGTAGTGATTGTAAACAGCTACAGCCAACGTTTTCTTGGCTTCGTCCTGGCCTATCACATATTCATCCAGAAATTTTTTAACCTCTACTGGTTTCTTAACGTTCAGCTTAAAAGAGGAAGTGCCTTTTTCATCTTTCACTGTCAGTTCCTGGTCAATAATTTCACGGGCATGCTCTACGCAGTTTTCACAAATATGCCCTTCCTGACCAGCAATAAGGATTTTAACCTCATCACGGCTGCGGCCACAAAACGAACAATGTAAAGGATTTTTTGCCATAGTTTCTTACAGTATAACGGATTACAAACGAATTCGTAACACACAAAATTATAAAACCGTCCCCATTAGAACGGCTTTATTTACGTTTTTAATCTAAACGACTCGTTCAGAGTGATTTAGAGTTTCTCAACCAGCTTATCAGCAATGCCATATTTGATGGCGGACTCAGCATTCATCCAGTAATCCCGGTTAAAGTCCTTCATTATCTGCTCCACCGTCTTACCGCAATTAGTAGCCAGAATGGTAGCACCAATTTCTTTTACTCGTTTGGTTTGCTCCGCTTGTATTTCCAGGTCGGCACTCACACCTTGTATATATCCACCCAGCGAAGGCTGGTGAATCATGACTTCGCCATGCGGAAAAATGTAACGTTTACCCTTCACACCACCACTTAATAATATGCTGCCCATAGATGCCGCAAGACCCATACAAATAGTGCTAACGGGGCTGCTAATCATTTGCATGGTATCATACATCACCATACCGCTTGTTACTACACCACCCGGACTGTTGATATAAAATTTAATTTCTTCGCCGGGTCTATCAGCATCCAGCAACAGTAGTTTGCTTACAATGTCCTTTGCACTTTTATCATCCACCACACCCCACAGATAGACGGCTCTTTTTTCAAAGAAGTACCGTTCTAACTTTTTGTTGAACATGCCACTCTCACTGTCACTTTTTGGACGTTCTTCTTTTTCATCTGGTTCATCATCTTCCATTCTAAAGTCGCTGTATAAAAATTGATTGCGGTTCATAGATTTTAAGTTTCTAGTTTTTTATTTTTTGTTTACCAGCTG
>JANORJ010000084.1:0-4369 GCA_031415255.1 Chitinophagaceae bacterium
TTTACTCCAACAAATGGCCCAATGTCCTGTTGGTAACAACCGACTTCGCATTCCACCTTAGCAATATTGCTGTTGCCAGTGGTAATGGCGTTCCATATCATGTTGTCGAGAATGTGAGACATTTTGGTTCTGCTTATTTGAAACGCAACTTAGCCATAAATTCATTCAGCTTTGTAGCACAGTTTGAGTTTATATTACCATATCAGTTAGTGAAAGCCATGGTGTATCGGGCGGAGCAGCACAAATGTGGTTTGTGGATTGAACCTATGGCCGAAAAAAGGCTATCTTGTATAAATAAATTCGTATCAATTTCACTTTGCTGGTTAATTCTTTTATCATTAAAAAAAGCACCATCATGACAAATGTAGATGTAGTAAAGCAGGCCTATTCAAATTTCGCCACTGGTAATGTACCGGGTGTTCTGGCCTTATTTGACCCCGCCATTGAATGGCATGAATGCAAGGGGATATCCTTTGTAAATGGCGATGGCATTTTCACAGGCGTAGAATCCGTTGTTACAAACGTTTTTATGCACCTGCCCGTTACCTATGATGGATTTAATATTGCCGTTACTGAAATATTTGGAGTTGATGATAAAGTGGTAATGGTTGGCTATTACCAGGGAACGAATAAGGCAACCGGCAATTCTTTTAAAGCCAATGCCACTCATGTATGGACCGTAAAAGCCGGGAAGCTGGCTCATTTTTTTCAGGCGGTGGATACCGCTACTATCAACAGTTAAAGCAACGCCGCAGTGTGTGTGTCAACACACCGGGCATAAAATAAGCAATGGTTCGTGGGATGAAACCATGGCTATATAAAATAATTTGTACTTTTAGCTCATGAAACTAATCGTAAATCCTAAAAACAAAAAACAGGAAAAGGCAGTAAAAGATTTTCTTGAAGGAACTGCAATTGATTTCACTATTGCAGAAGAAGATGCTGCGGAATATAAAACGACTCCCAAAAAAACACATTCCAAAAAGGAAAAAGATATACTGGAGAACCTGGAGCAATCTGTTGATTTTGTCAACAAATACAAAAAGGGAAAAACGAAAGCAAAATCCCTCAAACAATTGCTGAATGAGCTTTAATATCATCCCTACCCCACCTTTTGAAAAGGAGATAAAGCAACTGGCAAAGAAATATCCATCCATTAAAAAAGATATTGCCGAATTAGCTGCACAACTGGAAGAAGAACCGAAAATTGGTACCCCCTTGGGAAATGATTGTTATAAAATCAGGATAGCAATAACTTCAAAAGGAAAAGGGAAATCTGGTGGCGCAAGAGTAATTACCTATGTACAGATTGTTGAAACAACTATTTTTCTCCTTGCAATTTATGATAAATCTGAAGCAGCGAATATTTTTGATATCGATTTAAAGAAAAGACTAAAGGGATTGAAATAGATTGTCGGTGCTAACATCAACCCTGCTTCCGCAAATACTTCGTCAGTATCACAATCGTCTGCCCTTCTATTTTTCCTTCTATCTGTTCTGTGTTAGTTGAAACTAAGCGAATATTCCTCACCACCGTTCCCACTTTTGCATTTACGGTAGAGCCTTTTACATCTAATGATTTTGTGAGCACTACATTATCGCCACTTTGCAACACTGCCCCGAAACAATCTTTGTGCAGGTCAACAGACGCATCGTTTTCATGGTCTCCGCTGGCCTTGGCCAGGCTAATTTTTCTTCATCGAGATAGAGCATATCAATATTTTCAGCAGCCCAGCTTTCATTACGTAAACGGTTCAGCATTCTCCATGCCATTACTTGCACAGCCGGTACTTCACTCCACATGCTGGTGGTTAAGGATTGCCAGTGTGTTGCATCGAGTTCTTCTTTCTTTTCTATTTGTGCAAGGCATTTAGGGCATATCAGTATGGCATCATCCATATTGCCGGTGGCTGGCGGCACTTCATATATTTTTAAACTCTCTGTTGCTTCGCAGAGTTCACATTTGTTATCGCTTCGCTATGCCAGTAGTTCATCGTGTTTCATTAGTTCGCTTTTAATGATGGCGGCGAAGGTAGCTAAATAAGCTTGCCAGATAGTACGATTTTAAGTCGATTTTTCGTAAATTGTGTAGTGATGAAAAGAAGAAAAATAGCACTTGATTTTATTGTTGACAGGCTTACTAATTCAATTCAGAATACTATTTCAGGCGACAGTTTTCAAACAGAAGTTGCCTTATTGAGCAAAGCAGATTTAAAACAGGTAACAAAGAAAAATGGTTGGTCATTTAACTGGAAAACTGAATTTGATGATAATTCAAGGCAAGTTTCAAATTGACGATTATTAATAACCCTACTATTATTCAAGGTTTGCTTAGCTTAACGATTGAACCAGACCATATTTATATGGACTTACTGGAAAGTGCTCCTTTTAACCGGGGAAAAAATAAAATATACGAAGGTGTTCCGGGAAATTTAGTTGCACATGCCTGTAGAGTTTCATTTCAAAACGGCTTTGAAGGCTACCTGTCGTTTACAGCAAAAACTAAACTCATTGAGCATTACACTAAAACTTTGGATGCTTACCATTTTGGCGGGCATTTGATGATAATAAACACAATTACAGCAAATAAACTTATTGACAAATATTTTAAAAGCGAATAAAATGGGACATATAAAAGAACCAGATGGCGTTGATTTTATTATCAACGGAAAGCCTTTAACAGAAAAAGAAAGAAAAGCAATTAGTGAATTTATCAAAGCAGATAAAGAAAAAATTGCAAGACTAAAAGCCAGAAAGAAAAGAAGTCTTTCCCGCAAGAAACTTACAACAACTTAAATTGTAAAGGTCGTAGCTGTTATCGAAAGTTTACACCAAAGCCTCTTTCGTCAATTCATTATTCACCGTTCTCCAAATACCCAACGGGTTCTCATTCTTCAATTCCTCCGGTAACAAATCATTGCTCCAGTTTTGAAAAGCTAGTGGTCTTGCAAATCGTTTGATGCCATCGGCACCTACAGAACCAAACCTTGAATCGGTAGTAGCAGGATAAGGTCCGCCGTGTTGCATACTTAAACATACCTCTACTCCTGTTGGTACATTATTTAAAATAAATCGGCCGCAGATATTTGCAACTGCATCAACAATTTTATCATGAATACGAATATCATTTTCTGTAGCCATTAAAGTAGCTGTTAATTGTCCTTCCAAGTTATTAGCCACTTTTAGCATTTCCTTCATATCCTTACAACGGATAACAAGTGAGTAAGGGCCAAATACTTCCTGATGAAGTGTTGGATTATTTAAAAATGCCTGACCTGATGCAGATGCAATAGTTGGGCTGCCCTGATTTAAGGCTGGTTTTGTTTCGCTATAGGCAACTGTATCTACACCGGTTTGTTTTAACGCTTCATCTTTTTTCTTGCGGTAATTTTTAAAAATGCCGGGGTGCAACATAGTAGCTGGCGCAATCTTTGTAATTTCTTTTCCCAATGTTTCAATAAAAGAAGTTAGTTCTTTCCCTTCCAGCCCAATGAGCAAACCAGGATTGGTGCAAAATTGTCCAACACCTAATGTGATAGAACCAGCATACAACTTTGCTAACTCAACCGCATCCGTTTTCATTTTCTCCGGTAGTAGAAAAACAGGATTGATACTGCTCATCTCTGCAAAAACAGGAATGGGCACTTTGCGTTGATTGGCCCAATCAAATAATTGTTTGCCACCAACCAATGAACCGGTGAAACCAACTGCCTTCGTATAAGTATGTTCTACTAATGTTTTTCCGACTTCAAATGATGCTCCATGTATATGCGTAAATATTCCTTCTGGCATTTCGCAATCAGTGGCTGCTTTTAAAATAGCTTTCGCAACTAACTCACTAGTGCCAGCATGTGCAGGATGTGCTTTTACAATTACCGGGCAACCGGCAGCGAATGCCATTGCCGTATCACCACCTGCGGTGGAATAAGCAAACGGAAAATTAGCGGCACCAAAAACTACTACCGGACCCAACGGTACCAGCATCTTTCTTACATCCGGTTTTGGTGGTGCTTTATCTGGAATGGCAGTGTCAATTCTTGCTTCTAACCATTCGCCTTTTTCACAAGCATCGGCATATTGATTTAACTGAAAAATGGTTCTGCCTCTTTCGTTTTTTAATCTTGCGTCGGGTAAATTCGTTTCTTCACCCGTTACTTTTAATAACTCATCGCCTAATGCTTCTATTTCTTTGGCAATGGCCCGCATAAAATCAGCCCGTTGCTTTAATGAATATTTTCTATACAAATGATTAGCTTTCCATGCCTGTTGCTGTGCATTTTCTATCTCAGGTAGTGTTGCGTGGTTGAACATTGATTATTGAAAATTGATTATTGATTTTTTAATAGTTGGTCTTGTAGCTATTCCCTCA
>JANORJ010000085.1:0-4850 GCA_031415255.1 Chitinophagaceae bacterium
GATGGCGACTGGGGAATTGAAAATACTAATCCCAAGCCATTTAGCTGGCTTCCCGAATGGATGTGGTCGTATAAATTTCCGCACAACGTAAATGAGGTTGGCGAAAAAATTGCAGGTTGCACCGACCCAAAATTCTGTAAAGAACTTGCTGTTGGCGTTTATCCAACCTCCCTTTATGAAATAATTATTTGCTTCCTGCTATTCCTGCTTATCTGGTCTTTAAGAAAGAAATTCAAGGTGCCGGGAACAATCTTTGGCTTTTACCTGATGCTAAACGGGCTGGAACGGTTTTTTATAGAAAAAATAAGGGTGAATAATACCATTAACTTATTAGGCACAGGCATTAGAGTTACTCAAGCGGAGGTTATTTCCTCTATTCTGTTCCTTACCGGCCTTGCTATTTGGGTAATATTAGCCCGGAAGGCGAATCAACAGAAATCCACATCAATAGCAGCTAAGCCATAAGGATAGTTGACAGAAAGGGTTTTTTTCGATTTTTTTTTGCTCTGAAACCCTTTCCAGTCTTGCATTTCATCGTATGCTTAACAATTGGTATCGTTTGCGCTGAGCTTGTGGGTAATTTTCACGTCTAATCGCTATGAGATACGGCCATTAATAAGTACCTTTGCAGACGGTCTCGGACGGTCAAATACATATTCTGCAATTAACTATCCGTTTGCAACAATCTGCAAACAAAGGCTGTCTTTTATTCGTTGATACTTAAATTTTTTAGTTATGCGGCAGCTCAAAATTGCTACCCAGATTACCAACAGGGACTCTCAGGCAGTTGAAAAGTACTTACAGGAAATTTCCAAAATCTCGATGATTACGCCGGAAGAAGAGACCACTCTTGCCCAGCGCATCAAGATGTTTAACCGGAATCCTGTAGATTCTCAACGGGCTTTGGATAAACTGGTACAGGCGAACCTTCGTTTCGTAGTATCTGTGGCCAAGCAATACCAACATCAGGGTTTGTCACTCAGTGACTTAATTAACGAGGGCAACCTCGGCTTAATTAAAGCGGCACAACGCTTTGACGAAACCAAAGGTTTCAAATTCATTTCTTATGCTGTGTGGTGGATTCGCCAATCTATACTACAGGCATTGGCAGAGCAGGGCAGATTAGTCCGCTTGCCACAAAACAAAATTGGCACCTACAACAAGGCTAACAAAGCTTATATGGCTTTTGAACAAGAACATGAGAGAGAGCCATCTACTGAAGAGTTAGCAGAATTACTGGAGATGAGTGAAACGGAAATCAACAACATTTTTCAAAGCAACACCCGTCATACTTCCCTTGATGCACCTGTGCATGAAGCAGAAGATGTAGCCATGGGAGATTTGCTAGAAGGTGGTGATGATACTGATGATGATGTAATGAAGGATTCATTGAGAAATGAAATTCGTCGTGTACTGAAATCATTATCTCCGAGAGAAGCAGAAATTGTAAACGCATATTTTGGATTGGACGGCGAAAATGGTGTTACCATTGAGCAAATCGGGCAGAAGTACGACCTGACAAAGGAACGTATCCGCCAGATTAAGGAAAGAGCAATTAAACGTTTACAAAAAGCCAGGTACAGCAGTGCATTAAAAGCATACCTAGGTTAATCAATTTTTAATTTGATGGGTTTTTAGTAATAACTCCCCGGTCTCGTTTCAAATGAGGCCGGGGTTGTTTTTTTACAACCTTTTTCATTTCCACCCGTTAATTTTGTGATGGCTATGAAAATGAAATTATTTACACTTCTTATTCTTTCAACTTTATTTCTTTATTCTTGTGAAAAGGGTGTTGAATTTAAGCTGGATGAAGTAACTCCTAAATTAGTGGTGGAAGCCACTATTGAAAATGGACAAGCACCAGTAGTTTATCTTTCAAAAAGTCAGGCTTATTTTTCGAAGATTGACCTTACTGCATTAGCCAGCAGTTTTGTTCGCAACGCCGAAGTGTATGTATCCAATGGTACATTAACACATAAGCTGAAAGAATATACTATACCGGTTGGTACCGGCATAAATTTTTATTACTATTCAAATGACCCAGCCAGTCCCACAACAGCTTTTGTTGGCCAGCTAAACAAACAGTATTCGCTCAGAATAGTTTCAGAAGGAAAAGAATACACGGCCACAACAACGATCCCCAATACTACCCGCCGCATTGACTCGGTGTTTTGGAAACCAGCCCCAGCTGGTAATCCGGCAGAGAAAGTTGCAGTAATGATAAGAGCTTATGACCCACCTGGCTTTGGTGATTATGTACGCTATTTTACAAAGCGAAACAGAGAACAGTTTTATCCGGGGCTTACCTCCGTATTTGATGATCAAGTAATTGATGGTAGTAGTTATGAAGTACAAGTAGAAAGGGGAGTAGATAGGAATAACAGCTATCCCGATGGCTACACTTTTTTTAATAAAGGTGACACGGTAACAATAAAACTCTGCAATATCGATAAAGCCACTTTTGATTTTTGGAGAACAATGGAATTTACGTATGCCAGTGTTGGTAATCCATTTTCATCGCCAACAAAAGTGGTAAGTAACATTAAAGGTGGCGGCCTTGGCTTTTTTGGTGGCTATGCGGCACAATACCGGACAATCATAATTCCACAGTAATACTTTTTATTGAAAAAAGGGATTTCGTACAGGCTAATCCGGCAGTCGTGTAAATGACATGTTTGATTGCTGATTTACCATTAATTTTACCCTCCCGTTATCTATGGGAATAAATAATAAATGAATGGAGACGACAGAAAAAGTACACTGTTTAATAATTGGTTCGGGTCCGGCAGGATATACTGCTGCTATTTATGCAAGCAGAGCTGGATTAAATCCTGTTTTATACCAGGGCATACAACCAGGTGGTCAATTAACTATTACTACTGAAGTTGAAAATTACCCGGGCTATCCCGATGGTATTCAAGGCCCGGACATGATGGTGAATTTTGAAAAGCAAGCTGCCCGTATGGGTACAGATATTCGCTATGGATTAGCCACCAAAGTTGATTTTTCCGGTGCTGTTCATAAAGTACAGATTGATGAAGAAAAATGGATTGAGGCTGATTCGGTTATTATTTCCACCGGTGCATCTGCCAAATGGCTCGGATTGGAAAGTGAGCAACGACTGAATGGCTATGGAGTAAGTGCCTGTGCTGTATGTGATGGTTTCTTTTTTAAAGGAAAAGAAGTAGCCATTGTAGGTGCTGGTGACACGGCTGCGGAAGAAGCATTGTATTTATCAAAAATCTGCTCGCAAGTGCATATGATTGTGCGCAAAGGAGAAATGAGAGCCAGCAAAGTGATGCAGGAAAGAGTAATTAAAACAGCTAACATTAAAATTTACTGGCATAGCGAAACAGATGAAGTGTTGGGTGATAAAAAAGTGGAAGCTGTTCGTATAAAAAATAATGAGACAGGAGAAAAGCAAGACGTTCCGGTCAGTGCATTTTTTGTGGCAATAGGTCATCAACCCAATTCAGATATTTTTAAAGGCTTTCTTGATATGGATGAAGCTGGTTATCTTAAAACTTTACCCGGCACTTCCAAAACAAATATAGAAGGTGTGTTTGCTTCTGGCGATGTACAGGATAAAATTTATCGGCAGGCTGTAACAGCTGCTGGCAGCGGTTGTATAGCTGCATTAGATGCGGAAAGATATCTTAGTGCTAAAGGCGTTCACTAATTTTTATTAATGATTGATTTAATAACTATAGAATTAAATAGCCTTCGCTTTTTTGCCCATCATGGATTGTATGCAGAAGAAAAAAAGTTAGGTAACGAGTTTGAAGTAAACCTTTCTGTCGTTTATAAACCGGTTGCTGATGTTATTACTGACATAGCAGAAACGATTAACTACGCAATGCTATATCAGTTATTGAAAACAGAAATGCAAAAGCCCCGTGAACTACTTGAAACAGCAGCCATGGAGATAACAGAACTTATCCATTCATTATATCCTACTGCAAAAAAAGCAGAAATTACTATTACCAAATTGCATCCTCCTATAGCAACATTTACCGGAACGGTAGGCGTAAGATATTGTAAAGAATGGTGACAGGTAGGTGAGGCGATTATTTTAACTCCATGCCCCCCAATCTATTTTCACTTCAATATCAGGATGAATACTGAACTGCACCGGGCAGGTGTTACCGGTATTTTTTAAAATCGCCTTTGTCTTTTCGTCTATATCTTTCAATGTGTCAGGTATATGAAAAGTTAAATCAATGCCACTTACCCGGCGGGGTTCGGCTTTCATAATTTTCAACACTTCTATCTTTACGTCATTCAAGTCAAAGCCAATGGTTCTAGCTTTGATGCCCATCACCGTTATCATGCAGGTGGCGAGGCTGGTAGCCAGCAGGTCGGTGGGTGAAAAACGTTCACCTTTTCCATTATTATCTGTGGGGGCATCTGTTTCAAACGAATCGCCGCTTTTCAGGTGGGTGCAGGTGGTTCTTAAATCTCCATTATAAACTACTGTGGAAGTCATTATCAATATTTTGCCCTAAATTTACGTTAGTAAACTAATCAAATAGTATCTCCGTGAAGAAACTACCTTTCTGTCTATTACTTGCAACAATTGTGATGGCATCATATGCGCAGAGCCAGTCCCGTCAAAACGGGGATACTGCTAGCCGCAAGTCGTCTAAAGGCGATAAAAAAGAAATCCGCCGTCAAAAAATAAATACGTTATTAAAACAATCGGAAGAAGGAGTATTGGTTTATAGTAAGCAAAGTATTTTTGGACTTCAGGGTCGCACTAATGGATACGGTGTATTCTATGAGTTGGGTAAAATGAAGACCAACCGAAAAACAACTACATACCGGATAGACCTGACTGAAATAAAACATCA
>JANORJ010000086.1:0-2437 GCA_031415255.1 Chitinophagaceae bacterium
TTTCTGCGGAGGTAAACTTTGTTCATAAAGGGCTGCAAGTTACAGCAAGAAAACCACAAGGCAGAAAGCCAGTACCCGGGCATTACTAAAGCAAACGGGCAGATATGCGTACTTCTTGTCACCTGTGCCTTGTTCCTTGTACCTTTTAAGGCCACTTTGTCTTGAAATCCGCTGTTGGCAATATTCTTGACACCCTTACCTTTGCAGTCAATTTTAAAAAATGGCAGAAAAAGATATGAAAGAGAATACCGGTTTCACCCCAGAAAACAACGAAGGGATTGATATTAATACAGACGAAAACCAGCATGGCACCACCCACCTGAATGAGCCAGTTGCCGAAGAGTCTGAAATGGAGAAATTAAAAGCAGAGCTGGAAGAATCAAAAGATAAATACCTGCGAAAAGTGGCTGAGTTTGAAAACTTCAAACGCCGCAATGCGAAGGAAAGAATTGAGCTTATTCAAACTGCCGGCAGGGATGTAATTACCGATATGCTGGATGTGCTGGATGATTGTGACCGGGCACAAAAACAATTAGAGACCAGCGATGATGCGGCTTCAATAAAAGAAGGGATTATGCTTGTGTTTAACAAGCTTCGCAATACGTTGCAGAACAGAGGAGTGAAAGCGATGGAAACATTGCACCAGGAATTTAATGCAGATCTGCATGAAGCCATTACAGAAATTCCTGCACCTTCAGAAGATTTAAAGGGAAAGATATTGGATGAAGTAATGAAGGGATATTATTTGAATGATAAGATTATACGCCATGCAAAAGTGGTGATAGGAAAATAATTTGATAATTAGCAAATGTGCTGATATGCTAATTCAACAGCCGGAAGGACATTAGCATATCAGCACATTATCACATCAGCACATTATGAGTAAAAGAGATTTCTACGAAATATTAGGTGTTGCCAAATCTGCAACGACGGATGAAATTAAAAAAGCATACCGTAAAGTTGCCATGCAGTTTCACCCTGATCGTAATCCCGGTGATAAAGCTGCCGAAGAAAAATTTAAAGAAGCGGCCGAAGCTTATGAAATACTAAGTGATGCGGATAAGAAAGCACAGTATGACCGCTATGGCCATGCCGGAGTAAGCGGACAAGGACGCAGCGGCGGTCATCCTGGTGGTGGTATGAACATGGATGACATCTTCAGTCAGTTCGGTGATGTTTTTGGTGAAGATTTATTTGGAAATCTTTTTGGTGGTGGGCAACGAGGTGGCCGCAGTCAACAACGTAGCCGTGGAGTAAGAGGAAGCAATCTCCGGGTTAAATTAAAATTGACTTACGAAGAAATTGCAAAAGGTGTTACCAAAAATATTAAAGTAAAAAAACATGTTGCCTGCACTACTTGTAGCGGTAGCGGTGCAAAAGATAAAGGCAGCGTACAAAACTGCGGTACTTGCGGCGGCAGTGGACAAGTAAGAAGAGTGCAGAATACTTTTCTCGGACAAATGCAAACCGTTACCACTTGCCCTACCTGTAATGGTGAGGGAACAACGGTGACTGCAAAATGTGGAAGCTGCAAAGGCGAAGGAAGAGTGTATGGAGAAGAAACTGTTAGTATTGATATACCTGCCGGTGTGCAGGAAGGTATGCAGATGAATGTAAGCGGAAAAGGTAATGCAGGTGAAAGAGGTGGAATGGCTGGCGACCTTATTATTTTAATAGAAGAAGAACCGCATAAAGAATTGCACCGGGAAGGATTGAATGTGGCATATGAATTACATATTTCATTTACCGATGCAGTAAACGGCACACAGGTAGAAGTGCCAACCATAGATGGAAGGGCTAAGATTAAAATACCTGCAGGCACACAAAGCGGAAAAATATTTCGTTTAAAAGGAAAAGGTTTTCCTGCAGTAAATTCGTATGAAAAAGGCGACCAATTGATACAGGTAAATATATGGACACCGCAAAACCTGAGCAGTGAAGAAAAAGCGATGCTGGAGAAATTAAGCAACTCTCCTAATTTCAAACCTCATCCGGATAAGAATGAAAAGAATTTTTTTGATAAGATAAAAGATATTTTTTCATAACTATCACCACACCGCTGTTCCGCCTTTCTTCTTTTTTACTTTCAGGTAAAGATCCTTTGCCTGTTGTACTAAGGCAATAAATTCTTTTTGCAACAAGTCATCTTTTCCACAGGACAACTCTGCCAGCGAAATAATATCATTCCACCCAATATTTTTAATAAATGGTGACGTTCGTAGCAAGGAGCCAAACATGGCAACGGCTGCTGAAAAATGATAACTCTTATCCAAGTCTGTAAACGGAACAAACTGGAAGCGACAGGTATATTCGAAGTTGCACTGTTTTTTACTATTGGGCAGTTGATACGTCAACTTTATACCGGCAAATTTTCCCGTGGTAAAATTATCTTTAATAGCCCCTCTATTTATTTCTGTCGGTGTTATTTCAAACAAAG
>JANORJ010000087.1:0-1661 GCA_031415255.1 Chitinophagaceae bacterium
TATTGCGAAAGGGTGTTATACATTGAATGACAATGAAAACCACTAATATTATCAGAAATATTTTTTTTAGCCTGCTCACCGCTATTTTATTTCCTCTTTCATAGTGCCACAGGTGGGCATTGCTTTGCCCAAATAGGGATTCTTAATTTCTTTTGTTTCGCTTACTCAAAAAGCACAATTGCCATCGTTATACATAAAGCAAAAATCCTTGTACAACGTTTGTCCGCCAGTGCCAAAATCTTTTACTAAATTAAACACATCTTTACTAAGCATTTCAAAATGCTCTCTTTGGTGCTCTAACTTACCAGCATTGGCGCCAATATGTTCGGAATGCTCCATAGCATCATCGGCTATTTCCATAAAGGTTTTTTTTGCGATGCAGACAAACTGTTTGCATCCAAACCTGCCAGGTTAGCAATAATGGCATTAGCTGCTATCGCTGCATTCTTTTAATCGTCTTTTGTTAAAACATTTTTTAGCTTCAAATAATTATTCACTATTTCCTTCATAGAAAAAACGGATGGTGCAGCTGATGAAGTTGGTTTTGCTGTATCCAGTTTATTTTCTACGGGCACTGTTAATTCAGTAGGTGCAACATTATTGTTTTACTGGCACTGTAAGTTTCATCCCGCATTTGGAACACTTCTCATTTTTTTTACCAATCACTTCTGGGTGCATAGAACAGGCATATAATTGCTCTGCTATTGGCTTCATTACTTCAGGCTCTGTATTCGTATCCATTGTTGTAGTTTCTTTAGGCGTTGTCTCCGTTGGTATTTTTTCCGTTGCTTTTTCGCTTTTTGAATTGCAGGCAATAACTAAAAAGGCCATTACCATGGTAGAATGAATTAGTTTTTTCATTTTTTAAGATTGAGTTGTTTAATTATAATCTGATTTTTAATCCATATTTAAAGACAATGCCATCAAGCGATGCCCATACTTCGGTAAACTGAGGTCTATTGTAAGGTGCTGAGTTCAGGTTCCCAAAATTGATTTGTCATAATTTGGTCTAGTTTTCTACATTGAAAAAAAATGTGTAGTTCTTTCATGTGTATTCAACTACTGCGCCAAATGTCGAAAAGGTCTTTGATTTACTACCATTGCTTAAAGTTTGAGTACTTTTAAATTCATAGTCTAGCCTAATACGCCATTTGCCAGCTATTCTGTTATTGCACCACCATGATGAAATGCATGGTGCAGGTAAACGGTTTCTTCATCCATTTGTGGTTCAAGGAAATATTTTTTGTAAGGCAGCGGAAGATGCTGGAAATTTCCATTGGCGTCTGTCAGTTTATCCAATCCGTTTTCATCATAATGCTGTGCCAGTACAGAATTAGTTGGTAAAATACTGGTTGCAGCTAATACGCCACCTGCGGTAAGAATTTTTTTCTGGCCATATTATAATTTATTGTTTTTACAAATAAAATCTGGTTACTAAAGTTGTAACTGAAACTTATATAATCTTGCCACCGCCTGCTGATACTCCATTGAGCTGAAGTATTCATCATAAGCAATGTTGTAAAAACTTTATACCTGATCAATCCTTAATTTTTACCCGCAAAAGTTTAATTGAATTAATAAAAACCAATGTGTCCGGTAATAAGTGAATAGCTGCTGCTTCAACCGGTCCGATTATTTTAAGCAATACCAGTGTAATTCCA
>JANORJ010000088.1:0-11205 GCA_031415255.1 Chitinophagaceae bacterium
CGCTGGAGAATATTATGGTTTTTTTGCTGTAACTTAAAGATTCTATGTGAGTAAATCTGTTGGAAATGGGCATTTGGCAGTTAGTTTCCTATATATTTAAGACTTTATAAAGTATAAACGACCCGACTGCCAATTGCTAACTGCGGACTGCTCTCCTGCAACTTTAACACCGCTTCCTTCATCTTTTGCCTGCCTCCTTTTACATTTGCTACCTATTTTAATTACACCATGAAGAAATTTACACTTGTTGTTGCCGTTACTTTATTACTGAGTACTCTTTCGTTTGCCCAAAACCAGTATGAAGTATTGGTGGAGCAACCCAATGAAAAAAGCTTAAAAGGCATTATTTCCCGTGAAGTATTGCAAAACGACACTTCCTTTCATTGGTATGCTCAAAATCTGAAAGGCTACAAGCCAAATACTGCCGCCTTGGAAGGATTAAAGAATAATAAAGATTCTATTCAGTTACTTGCCTTTATGGGTACCTGGTGCGAAGACTCTCATTTTATTATTCCTAAATTTTACTCCTTGCTGGACTCAGCCGGTTTTTCTGCTGATAGAGTTACACTTATTGGTGTTGACAGACAGAAAAAAACAATCAGCCACTTGGCAGAAGCATTGAATGTGAAAAATGTTCCTACTATTATTGTATTGAAAAATGGAAAAGAAGTGGGAAGGGTGATTGAGTATGGTAAAAATGGATTGTTTGATATGGAACTGGGAGAAATTTTGAAAACGATACAGTAAACCAGTTTTTTTTACGCAGAGAAAAAATACAGATAAAACCCTTTGCGTGACAACTCTCTCCCCTACACTATTTTTTCTTTCATCGCTTTATATACCACTTCGGTAAGCGAAGCCACATGTAGTTTTTCGTAGATATGCTTAACATGGGTTCTTACAGTTTCGTAACTGATGAACAATTGGTCGGCCACCATTTTATAACTTAATCCGTTTACCACACAGGCCAGCACTTCTTTTTCTCTTGGGGTAAGGTGATAGTCTGGTACAGCTTCCGGCCTTACATGCTCTGGTATCTGCTGCATTTTAGTTAATACCTTTCTGGCTATAGAAGGCGACATGGGCGAGCCGCCAAATTGCAACTCTTTAATGGCATCAATCAATTTTACATTCAAAAAATTTTTAAGGATATAGCCAGAAGCCCCGGCGCAGATAGAATCAAACACCCGGTCATCATCTTCAAATACGGTTTGCATCAGCACTTGTATTTGTGGAAACTCCTGCTGAATTTTTTTTACTGCTTCTATGCCTGTCATACCCGGCATTTCAATATCCATTAGTATTACATCGGGCATGCATTGTTTTATCTCTTGCACACAATCGAGTACATGGGCAAATGAGCCAACTACTTCAAACTCTTTTTCAGTTTTTAGTAACAGGCTTATACTATCTCGGATATTATTATTATCATCAAATATGGCGATGCGTAGGGGCATAAATTGTAAATTATTTCAAAGTTCCGTAAAAAGAAAATGATAACAACAGTTGAAAGTGGCGTTATCCGAATCAATAAAAATAAACCAGTAACATCCTTTTAAATTTAATAAGTATTTAAAAAAAGGTTACCGGTAATAAAGTGTCGAACTCAAAATTAAAAATTATAAAAGAATTATTAGTAAGTTATGGTACCTTCCCCCGTAATACTAAATGTAGGTCCCCCCACAGTTGCAACATTAACAATGCCGTTAATTGTAAAAGATCCCGTTGCGTCAGCAAACCTTCCGGTGCCACCTGTAATTGTCCACAAACCGGTAATTGTAGCCGTTGTTCCTCCATTGAATATTATATTATTCAAATCGATTGCATCATTACCGGTATAAGTTATCTTATCACCATTCGCTGCAACAATCTGGCCCGCAGTTGTTGTAGAGAGTATAAATGTACTACCATTTAAATTACAGCTTCCGTCCAGCCCCATACTTGTTTCAGCATTAATTAGACCTAAATGTGTGGCATTGCCATGCAGAAAATATCCACTGTTAGCAATTGCAAAAGGAACTCCTGGTAATGTACAGGTTAAATTCGGGGATGCCGAATTTACTGAAGAATAAAAATCAACTTTAATAGAACGGGTAATCTTTGCGCTTTCAGCTTTCGTTTTAGAAACCAAATCGGCCTGCATTATTGTATCTGAACGCATTTCATGAATGTCTTTCTTACATGCTGTCAAAAACATAATTGCGGATGCAAAAACTGTAATCTTTTTCATAATAGTTTGTTTTAGTTATTAATTTTAATATAATCTCAATTATTAGTGACTCAATTATTTAGTTACTACCAATTTTACTCTCTCCTGATTTTCTTCTGACTGAAATTGAAGAAAATAAATTCCCTTATTCACATTCCTAGTGCTCAACACTAATTCATTTTTTCCTTCTTCAAAAATCTTATCGGCTAACGTTGAAACTAATCTATCGTTCATATCAAATATTTTTAAGGAAACCTTTCTTGTTTGCGAAAGTGAAAATGAAATAGTTGTTGAATCGGAAGATGGGTTGGAATAAATTTCTGTAAGGGATGTTTCAGGCGAAGATGAATTTCCATTGAGTTTTACCCAGCAACAGTTACCCCAACAGTCACCATAATGCCAGCCATTGTTCAGATAGGTCTGAACATCGGCAGGAGAAACGCATTTCTTTTGGCAATGGCATCCACACCCCCGGCTACCCTTAGACATGAGAACTTTATTGCCAGTACAGGAGTTTTGTGCTGCTGCAAATTGATACATTAAACTCAGAGAGAGTACCAGAACCATAATTTTAATTTTTTTCATAATAGTTTGTTTTAATTGTTTGAATATAAATATTAGTTGTAACAAGCAATTCCAGTATTGATCTGCTTTTGGTGGGTTGAAATTTGAATTCAAAAGTAATTGCGGGAATAATGTCAAACAATCACCGAAAGTAGGGATATGGATAATGAAATTTGAGAATAAGCTTATCAAATCACAATCCCAGCTACCGGGGTAACCGGGATTGTTTTAAAATCTATTTGTTGAATTAATGATGCCTCACTATTACCTGCTTAGCACCCACCCTTCTGCCGGCTGCATTAATTACTTCTACTATATAAATTCCTTCGCTAAAATTATTGCCGAGGTCTATATCAATTTTAGTATACGCAGTTGTAGTGGTAAAACTCTTTTGCATTACTCTTTGCCCTGCTACATTATAAATACTTAATGAAAGAGTTTCGTTCTGTTGGTTAAAATAACGCACCTGAAACAGACCCTGGTTAGGATTGGGATATACCCAGAGAATATCACCGGCTTGCCCACTTACTGTAATGGCAGATGATGTAACTACACATCCATTCAGATCAGTATAGACTGTCTTGTATATTCCAATATTGTCTACTCCCAATGGCCCAAGCACCAACCCTGTTACACCGGCTATTGCATTTCCATTTAATGACCATACAAAATTTCCGCCAGTCGGATTTACTGTTGCTGTTATTGTTGTTGTTTGGTTGGGCAGCAACGATGGGGGTGATGATGCATTTAATGAAATAGATGGCAATGGATTTACAAACAAGGTAGCGGCACTTGAATTAACAATAGTACACAAGCCTGTTAACACTACCCGGAAGGTATTGGTGTTCATACTTACAATTGCGTTGCTTACCGTAAAAGTTGAAGCAGTGGCACCAATTATATTTACCCATGATAAACCATTCCACTGCTGCCACTGGTAACCTATTGGGCCGGCTGCATTGGGGCTTGTAACTGCTGTTACACTAAACGTTGCATTGCTACCAGCACACACTGTTCTGTTAACCGGTTGTTGGGTGATAACCGGTAACTGGCCATCCAATACTGTAATGGTAAATGTACAAGAAGAACTATTGCCACAAACATCTGTAGCTGTTGAAGTAACAGTAGTGTTTCCAATTGGGAAAGCAGAACCAGAAGCAGGCACTGAAACAATTGTTATTGCACCGGCACAGTTGTCAGTAGCTGTAGGTGTAAAGTTTACTAAGGCTACGCAAAAACCAAAAGGAGTAGTAGCTGTAATATTAGCCGGGCAGGTAATTACCGGTGCAGTAACATCATTCACCGTTATTGTTTGGGTACACTGGGAGATGTTGCCGCACACATCTGTAGCACGGTAAGTTCTTGTTACCGTAAAACGGTTTGCACAGGTTTGGTTAGAAATAATATCGCTAATATGTGTGATGGTAACCACACCGGCACAGTTGTCTGTTGCAGTTACCGAAGCAATATTAACCGTTGGTATAGCCGAAGCACAACTTACTGTTACTGCCGCCGGACAGGTTATTACCGGAGGTATAACATCATTAACGGTGATGATTTGTGTACATTCAGCAAAGTTGCCGCACACATCAGTCGCCCTGTAAGTTCTTGTTACAATAAATCTGTTTGCACAAGTCTGTGCACTAATTACATCACCAACATGTGTAATAGTTATTGCACCAGCACAGTTATCACTCACCCCTGTTACCGAAGCAATATTTGGCACAGGTACTGCTGATGCACAACTTACTGTTACGGCTGCCGGACAAGTGAGTGTTGGTGGTGTTATATCATTAACAGTTATTGTTTGTGTACACTCCGCAAAATTGCCGCATACATCAGTAGCACGGTATGTTCTTGTTACAGTAAATCTGTTTGCACAAGCTTGTCCGCTTATTACATCGCCAATATGTGTAATAGTTATTGCACCAGCACAGTTATCAGTAGCTGTTATTGTAGCAACATTCGGTGCAGGCACATTGGCCGCACAGCTAACAGTGATATTGGCTGGGCAGGTAATTGTTGGTGGTGCAATATCATTAACGGTAATAATTTGGGTACACTCAGTAAGGTTGCCGCATATATCTGTAGCACGGTAAGTTCTGGTAACAGTAAAACGGTTAGCACAGGTTTGGCTGCTTATTACATCACCCTGATGTGTTATAGTTACCACACCACCACAGTTATCACTTACACCTGTTACCGACGCAATATTAGAAGCAGGTACTGCGGCTGCACAACTAACAGTAACGTTAGCAGGGCAGGTAATTGTTGGAGGAGTAACATCGTTTACTGTGATGATTTGTGAACACTCAGTAAAGTTGCCACAACCATCTGTAGCACGGTATGTTCTTGTGATAGTGTATCGATTTGCACAGGTCTGGTTCGTTATTACATCTCCGATATGTGTAATAGTAACATTGCCGGGGCAATTATGGCTTTCAACAACACTGGCTATATTAACAGGGGGTACTTCACCAGCACAGGAAACTGTAACGGGAACAGGACAAGTAATTATTGGCGGTGTAACTGCAGAGCAAGAACCAACAGCAGGACCGGTGGCACTACCCGTACAAGCACCACCATTGGCAGTAAAGGTTGCGGTAATTAAGTTTACATTTCCATTCGCTATTAAATGAGCAGCTATAAAGGTATGAGAGGTTGCAGAATTTAATGACCCAACAGGAACTGAAACAGTAGTTGCTATGCCAGCACCGCTTAATACTAAGTTGCCTGTAGCCGGAGGGTTTGCAAAAAACACCTGCACATTGCTGGTGAAAAAATCATCAGCAGGATTAGATGGTGTGCCATTATTATTACAGGAGCTGATATTATTAAAAGTCATTCCCTGGTTTAAATCACAAGGGCCGCCTGCAGAGCAAGAACCAACAGCAGGACCAGTGGCATTACCCGCACAAGCACCACCATTGGCATCAAATGTTGCCGTAACAAGATTTGCATTTCCATTTGCTGTTAGATGAGCAGCTATAAAGGTATGAGAGGTTGCAGAATTTAATGACCCAACAGGAACTGAAACAGTTGTTGTTATACCAGCACCGCTTAATACTAAGTTGCCTGTAGCCGGAGGGTTTGCAAAAAATACCTGCACATTACTGGTAAAAAAATCATCCGCAGGATTGGATGGTGTGCCGTTATTATTACACGAGCCGTTATTGTTAAAAGTTATTCCCTGGTTTAAATCGCAAGGGCCACCTGCAGAACATGAGCCAACAGCAGGGCCGGTAGTACTTCCTGAACAGTTTCCATTTGCTGTAAAAGAAGCAGTAATAAGGTTTGCGTTGCCATTAGCCAGTAATTTTACAGCTATAAAAGTATGTGAGCCACCGGAGAGGGTGCCTGCCGCAACCGTAAATGAGCCTACTACACCAGCGCCTTGCAAAATAAGGTTACCAGTTGCTGGCGGATTACTGAATAATACAGCCACATCAACATTGAAGAAATCGTCGGCAGCATTACCAGGTGTACCGTTGTTATTACAAGAACTGATATTATTAAATGTCATGCCAATAATTCCACAGGGACTGGCACATTCACTTGTAATTTTCAGTGGCAGTTTTACTGTTTCTGTTACTATCTGAACTCCAACAAACGGTACTGTAACAAAATAATCTACTTGTATTTCGATACTATCATTATAGGTTGTGGTGGGTGTGCCGTTGATTGTTAAACATCCGGTACTATCAGGTGAAACATAAATACAGTTTACTGCACTACACCCGATAAAATTGATACCTGCGGGTAGGTTATTAATAGCAGTTATTCTAACAGAGTCCATGGATAATGTAAATCCAAATAACACCGTATCTTTTCTTGACCTGAATGCTATATTCTGAGAATAAAAATTATTTATACATCCGTCTGATAATGGATTGGGTAAAAACTGATTGCGATAGGTTAGTTGATTCTGCAATGCAGAACATGTTTGATTTGAACAGTTACTTATTGCAGGAGCAGTAACGGTGCGGCCGCAAGCTACCTCTGCACTGAATTGAACATTTACAGGGAAAGATGAAGCATTGGTACGTAACCGAACTGCGGTAAAAGTATGTGAGTTGCCCACTAATGAGGCAACAGGAATCTCCACCACATCCAATACATTAGGATTACCGGGTTCTATACGAAGCGTACCAGCAGCAGGTTGATTTATAAAATTAACAGTGAGGTTGGCGATATAAAAATCATCAGCCGCATTGCCTGGGGTGCCGTTATTATTACATACTCCAATATTATTTAAAGAAGCACTTGATATATTACAGACAACTACGCAGTTATTAAAAATCTTCAACGGCAGTTTTACTGTTTCTGGTAATATCCCAACCCCAACAAATGGTATTGTAACAAAATAATTTACTTGTATTTCTATACTATCGTTGTAAGCTACTGTGGGTATGCCGTTGATTGTTAAACATCCTATATTGTTAGTAGGAAGAATATACTTGCATTCGGCCATTGTGCAGCCTGTAAAAACTATACCCGCAGGCAAATTATTTATTCCCGTTATTTGAACTGAATCATAATTAAGCGTAAAACCAAACAAAACAGTATCCTCTTTGAGCCGGAATGCTATATTCTGCGTATATAAATTATTAACACAACCATTTGGTAAAGGGTTAGGTAAAAACTGGCCGGGGGTAGTAAGCTGGGCTTGCAGGGCGGCACAAGAAGCCTGCCCTTTTGCTGTAAACGATATTGTGTTGCTTGCAATAAAAAATAAAAGTAAACAAACAATAAAGTTGGGCCGGGAAGTAAATGTTTTTTTCATTTATAATTATATTTTAATAAAGCAGTATGATAACGGTTCGTTAGATAGCATAAAATCAATGTGCTAAATTAGAAGTAGCGGAGAAGCCAGACAATCACCAAAAGTGTGGATAGGGCTATACCCCAAAGTGGGGATGCCAAAAATCAGGCAAGTGGAAATTGAAGTGTGATGGCAGTGCCTTTGCCGGACTGGCTAAGGATAGTTAGCTCACCATTTAGTTCTGTAGCTCTTGCATGCATGTTTTTTAGCCCATTGCCGGATAGAGATGAGGAAGAGCCGCTCATTTCATTTCTCGGATTAAAACCAACACCGTTATCATTTACCGTTAGCACCAGCTTATTTTGGACTGAATGAATAGCAATTGATAATTCTGATGCTCCGGAGTATTTTATAGCGTTGGTAACAGCTTCTTTAAAGATGAGATAGAAATTTTTTCGTTTCTCCATATCTAATTGCAGTAATGCAATTGCATTATCAGCTATAAGATTGAAGCGGATATTTCTGGCAGCAGCCAACGGTTTAGCAAAAGATTCCATCCGCTGGATAATTTTTTCCATACTGTCATTGCGGGGATTGATGGCCCATACAATGTCGTTCATCTCCGTTACCATTTCATTGGAAGTAGTACTTATTTTTTCCAGCAGTTCATTCAAATCTTCTTTCTCATCTTTTTTACCATGAATTTTCGCTACTTGTGAGTAAACAGAAATACTGCTGAGTGTAGAGCCAATGTTGTCATGCAAATCCTGACTAATTACCAGCCGGTCATTTAATTTTTCCTGCTCTCTGATTAACCGCTGGTTTTTACGGTAAACAAAAAAACCTAACACTCCAGATAACAATAAGAACCCTATACCAGAGTAAGCTATTTTTTTTTGCTGATTCTGTTTATCTGCTTTTACTGTTTTCAAATCACTTTCGGCAGCTAAAAGGGATATTTCTTTTTCTTTTTTTTCAAAATCGCTTTGTGATTTATATAAATTGAAAAGTCTGGAATTTTCAACACTGTAAATACTATCATAGTACATTTTGTGCAACTTATAATTAGTATAAGCCCTTTTATAATTACCAGCCATACTATCTGCCTGCGAAAGGCATAGATAAATATCAGAAGTCAGGTCTTTGGTTCCAAGTTCTAATGATTTTGCCAATCCTGATTGCAGAAATTTTTCTGCTTGTGCTAGATTAGAAAGCTTCATATAAGATTTGCCAACATGATAGGCATAGGCAACCGGGATTATTGTATCATAAAAAGACAAAAACTTTTGATAAGCAGTAAGATAATTTTCTAATGCTTCGCCATATTTCTTTTTAGCGAAACTGCTATTATTTGCCTTTGTTGCCGAATCTCCTCTTTTTTCATAGATGCTGCCAATATTATCATAATGCTGGGTTATGTTAGGTATAGAGTTGCCGGTTGCAAGTTCTTCTTTCAAAGTATTTTGATACACCTGTAAAGCCTCTTCATATCTTCCTTGCTTTTCTGCAATAAAAGCTAATGCGTAGTAATTATTGTCAAGACTAGATTTCCCTTCGGGATATAATTTATTTATTTTAATGGCACGGTTAAAATATTCAGCAGCCATTGAGTCATCATTTTGTGCCATAAAAACTGCTCCTATGTTGTGCAAAGAGCTAGCCATCAGTTTTTGGTCTCCAATTTCTTCCGCTATCTGCTGAGCCTTTAAATTATATTCAAGTGCTTTTGGGTACTCTGCCAGATAGTAATAGCTGGTGCTTAGGTGAGAATATATTTGCCTAATCTCATTCTTTAACCCCAATGTTTCATGTATTGCAAGTGCTATGCGACAGTAGTATTGTGTTTCTGCACAATAGGGCATCGAAATGGAAAGCCTAATCTGTAGTAGCAGACTTTTCGCATAGTTAATATTGTCACCTGATTCTTCCAGCAATTCTCTGGCAGGTTTTATGTTTTCATACGTTTCAACCGGCTTAGCCTTTTTATAGTAATAATAAGCCAGTATATAATAGCCTAACCCTTGCCCTCTTTTATAATTTAATGTTTTTGAAAGAGATAAAATTTCATTGCCGTTCGGCAATAGCTTATCAGTGAGGTTACTGTCTAACAAATATTTACCCAATTGATAAAGTGTGAGTACTTTACTGGTATCCTGCTTACTATTTTTTATAATTGACAGAAGACTATCCCCTTTTTTTTCAGGAGTTGCGACTGCATCAACAGGTTTCTGCGCAATTAGACAATTGCTAAATAAGCATGTTAACCATATCAACAACCAAGGTCTCAAGTAGTAGTATTTTATTAAATATAAATATTAGCTGTGTTTGCTACAGCATAAAATCGTATAATCGATAAAAATACAATATTAGCGGCGGACTAAAAATCCCCGAAAGTGGGGATACTGATAGTTGACATTATTGAGTAACAAGTCTTTCGCTAACATTAATGCTGGTGCTGCTGCCGGCTATTTGCACCCCGGCTTGTTCTAATATTTTTAAGGTTTGCAGGTTAATATCCTGCTTGGTAGTATTAAATTCATTGATGGTCACTGATGCTGTATAATATTCTGCATGAACGATAAATGCCTTGCTGGTTATTTCTTCGAGTAAAACGTTAGCCTCTTCTATTTCCGGCTTTTCCATTATCGCTTTTATACCAGCAATAATCGATTCCAGTTTAGCAGCACTTGTTTGCAAACTCAACTCCAGTTTCAAATCTCCTCTTCGTTGTGTTCTCATTGATAAATTATCCAGCACACTGTCCACCATTTGCTTGTTGGGAACAGTTACCCATGTTTTCTGATCAGAACGGATACGGGTACTACGCAAACCAATTTTTTCTACCGTACCAGTTACATTCAGCACCTTCACCTGGTCGCCGGTAGTAAATGGTTTATCGAAGAAAATAATAAAAGAAGCTATCAGGTTTTCTAAGCTTTCTCTTAATGCCAGTGCTATACCAGCACCCACAATGCTAAGACCGGTTATTAAACTACCAACATTTAAATCAAATGCATAATTCAGCATCATCATTGCGCCAATAATGGCGATAACAACTTTAAAAAAATCACGGAAGAAAACAATTAACTGATTATCCGATTGGCTGGGTGTGAGGTTTGCTTTTTTTTCCAGAATAGTAGCAATAAAATCAATAATGCGGAGTAGCAACCAGATAAAGGAAATAATAAGAACGATGGTGGCAAAACAATGTATTATCTGCTTAACACTGTATTTATACACTTCTACATTCAGTATTGCCGGAAAATTTAATTTATGCAGGCTGATGATAGCAGTTAGTATCAACAGAAAAAAACTTAGCGGTTGTATCAACAGATGAATAAACGATTGTTTATCTACATCTTTCCATATTTTATTAACTATTTTAAACATCAGACCCGCCAGATAGCGGGAAATAAAACGTTTTAGCAGGATGACAAATAAAATAACACCGGCAACTACCAGATAATTTTTTACCGGGTTATCCAACCAAATCTGTTCGAGGAAATCATTCATTATAATGAATAGTTAAACTGCAAAAATACAAATCACGGATGATATTAATTTTTAAAAGGATTAACACCGATTGTCTATGTAAGTAACTTTAGCGGATTGAATAAATTTTAATACTATTAACTCCATTGCCATTTGAGTTTTTCATTAAGGCATAAAG
>JANORJ010000089.1:0-5380 GCA_031415255.1 Chitinophagaceae bacterium
TGCTGCAGGAGCCTTTTTAAATGAAGCTTGGAAACCCACTGCTCCCGTAGCAGCTGCAGGTTTACCTGGTATTGCTTCTTCTTGGATTGGTAATTACATCCTTACTTATTCTGAAACGCTGCGTCAAACTGGTGCAGGAGGTTCACCTGCCAGCAACTTTACATTGCATACCAATGCCAGAGCTTCATCGGATATTGGCCGCTTATTACCTGGCACCCCTGCTTACGAAGCAGCTTTAAAGAAAGTAAGAACTACACCGATTAAAAATGGCGGTGCACTCTTCCTTGATAAAACTGACTTGTGGGCTGGCGAAGGACAAATAAACCTGTCTGATGTTGGTAGATTCTCTGATAAAATTGAAGTAATAGCAGGTGCCCAGTGGAAACAATACGTATTGAATTCACAGGGAACATTGTTTGCTGATAATACTGATACGCTGATTGGTTATGCTAAAATTGCCAACCGTGGTAATATTAAGGTTAACGAAACTGGCGGATACATTCAGCTACGTAAAAAATTACTGGATGATGTTCTTACACTTAGTGCATCTGTACGCTATGATAAGCAAACTAATTTTAAAGGAAAATTTACTCCACGTATTAGTGGATTAATAAAAGTAGCAAAAGACAATTTCTTAAGATTGTCTTTCCAAACAGCTTACAGGTTTCCAACTATGCAGAATCAATACATAGCCCTTTCTACCGGAACAGCTGTATTGATTGGTTGTCTTCCTGAATTTCAAAATTTTTATAAATTAAATACTGTTCCTTTCAAAGGATATACAGCCGCCAGCATTATTGCTGCCCGTTCAGGTGGTGGCACTGCTGCCCTTGTTCCTGCGGTGTATAAAGAAGTAACTCCAGAAACAGTGGGTTCTTTTGAAGTAGGCTACAAAGGTATTTTGATGAAGAAATTGATGATCGATGCATATGCTTACTATAGCCGCTACCAGGATTTTCTGGCAACAATAGTAGTTGGTCAATCAAGAGATGGTACTCCTTCAGGTTTACTTTCTCCTTTTACTACTACCAATATATCTTACACACAAAATGCTCCTGAAACAGTAAAAGCACTTGGATGGGGTATTGGTCTTGATTACAATGTTTTCAAAGGATATTACCTGACAGGAAATGTGTTCTCTGACAGATTGAAAGATCCGCCTGCCGGATTGGTTACTTTCTTTAATGCACCTAAGTACAGATTCAATGTTGGATTGAGAAATGATAATATTTGCAAAGGAATTGGTTTCAATGCCATATTAAAATGGCAGGACAATAACGTCTACGAAGGAACTTTTGTAAAAGGAACCCTACCATACTTTGCTTGGGTAGATGCTCAGGTTAGCTATCGTCCGGCCGGCACCAAAAGTGTTTTCCGTGTAGGTGGCACCAATTTGGGCAACAATTATTATCGTACAGGATATGGTAGCCCTGCTGTTGGTGGTTTATACTACTTCAGTTACGGTTACAATATCAACTAATGAAATTGGGTTATTTAAGTATAAAGGCCTCCTTCGGGAGGCCTTCTTTTTTTTAGCAAAGAAAAATACTCTTAGTGTAGTCATTTTATAATGCAGATATTTTGTAATATTCTTATAGCTAAAAAGAATACGAAGAATTAAAGCAATAATGTCTTTGTTGATGTTCACCGAAAAGCACCACACTGAGGTTGTGTATTGAGTGTGAGTAATGAGCGGAGCATAAATACCAACCGCATAGATAAAAGCAATTAATGAATTTTCCAACAACTACACCGTTTGGAATTTCTTGATTGCAGGCATAATGCTATAAAATATAAATAGTCCAATAATTAATTCAACGTCTTTATCGTTTGCCCAATCATATATCCATTGTGATATACCTGCAAGGCATAAGTACCTTTCAAATATTCATCAGCATTGAGGGAAAAGAGTAATTGTTTTGATTCGCCTTTGTGGTATTCAAATCGTACCCTTCGGGTGTAGTTAATGCGGCTGCCGTTTTGTAAATTGATAGTTGTGGTTTCCCACACATCTTCATTTTTTAAAATCTTACCATCTGGCCGGGTAATTGCCACAAAAATATCAGCATTGTCATAATCAGTTACATTGTTCTGCACGGCGAATGAGATAATTAATTTACTGACTTTCTTTGCCTGTGTGGTTTCCTGTTCTTTATCATTTTTTACCATCACCGGGGATAATTTTAATTCCGAAGCAATAAAAGAGGAAGCAAGGTTTACTTTCTCTGTCAGCACTTTGTTTTCTTGCCCCAGCTTTTGCACATTGCCTTCAAGGTCTTTTACCTGAACGGTTACTTTATCAAGTACTTCGCTGATTTGTTTCTTCTCTTCTTCAACAGTACTGTTTTTGTTTTGCAGTTCTGCCACCAGCTGTTGTAGCTGTACCGATTTATTACGGGCCAGATCAAGATCTTCTTTTTTAATATTATTCTTTTTGAGAATGGCGGCTATTTCGCTACGAAGGCGGTTTATCTCGGCCAGCTTTGTACCTAATTGCCCTTGCAGCAGCCCGAAAGTGCTTTTGGTAGAGTCTAATTGCGCATCAAGATTGCTGATAGTGTGAGCATAAATTTTTTGCAACGAATCCTGCACACCCTGCGCCACAGCGGTGGAATCTTTAATATAAACTTCGGTTCTCCGTTTGCTGTATTGCGTTTTATCATAAAGATGATAAACCCAGGTGGCTACCAGCCCCAGCGACAACATACCAAGCAAGATGGTCTTCATATCTTTCACTCAGGCAAACTAAGAAATTGAAAGCTATACAGGAGAAAAAAGAGTTCACATTGTGGAAAACCTCAATGGAACTATTTTTCTATGTTTTTATCTACATAGGCAGATACCCAACCAACCTGCCCATTTTTTACTAAGTAAAAATTTTTCGTTTCGAACGAAGATTCAAACTGTCGTATTATTTTTAGTAGCAAACCGGTACCGGCCATCAGCGATTTTTGGTCGAACACCTGTAGCACCCTTGTTACCTCTTTGGAAATAATTTCTTTCTCCGTTGCTCTGTTGATATTAGTAGTGAGTATGGAGGGGGAAAGGGCTTCAAAATTTTTGTATAATTTTTCGCTGAATTTTGCCACTTCGGCATACGTTACTGAAATAACAGAATTGTCTATCAGTTCCGGGTGCAATAATGTTGAAATTGCCCATGCAATACCGCCGCTAACAGCAATATTATCGCTAACGGAGAAAGCGCCGCTGGAATTTACCGCATAAATTATCTCTGAATTTTCGGCACCCGCCAAAACCCTGTACAGTTGTTTGTTATAATTGGTAAGGCTTTTATCATCTGCACAGTTTTTATCAGTGGCATTGGATGTGCTTTTAGTTCCCCAGTTCAGCTGAAATAATTTGAAATCGTTGATATTGCCATATGGGAAAAAGCCTCCTTTGGTATTACCGCTTCCAATGTCAATTAAAAAAGTACTGTATCGCCTAGCATCAGGAACAATTCCCAGGTGGGATAACTTTCCTTCCTGCATTACATCCACTATTTCTACTTTTCGTCCGGGTTCTTTTATTTTTATCCTGAACGAATCTATAAGACTATTAATCCAGGCCAGCTTAGTATCTTTTTCTGCCTGCATTTTTACACCGCTGCTGATAACTGTGAAAATTCGTTTGGAAGGTATTTTATAATCTTTGAGGGCTGTAATGTATAAACCAACAAGCCCATTCAATGTGGCCTGAAAGGTAGGCTCCGAGAAAGAAATAAAATCAGTGTTTACCGAAGTGTCTTTCAAAATATTAAACGCACCGTTGGTTTGTGCATTTTTGCCTATTTCAATTACACTCATCTTCACACCTTTTGAACCTACTTCTATACCGGTGTAAATAGTAGAGTTATTATATTTTGGTTTGATACTGGTTTGTGCTGCTGCCGAAATACAAGCAGGCAATAATACTACCGGTATCAATAAACGGTGAAAAAAATTAGTAGGCATGGGTTAGTTATTTTCTTGTTGTCAAAATTACTGTATTGGATTGCAGTTTTTATGTATTAACGATGCTAGGGGAGAATATGTGTAAAAGATGTGCAATCACATATTAACTGCAAAAGGCTTTTTTGTAAACTGCCAGTATTTTTTTCTGCCATTTGTGCTAAAACAAAAAACCGCCTCGTATGAAACGAGACGGTTTTTGTTTGCAGGAGTTAACTGCTTTTAACCGAATAAACCACCTTTTTTAAGACTTCTTACACCTTCACCAATTTTGAAGCCATTATGATAAATTTCAATTTTATAATTACCAGTTTGAAAATCATTCTGGCGGATAGGAAACTGTATCGGCTTTCTTTCGCCCTGCACATATTCCACAGGTATTTTTGCAGTGAAATTTTTATCACCATCCGTACGGGTGTTTAAAACACCTGCATCTGAAACTATTTTTCCATCAGGAGCTGTTACAATCAGGTACATATCAGCAGGACCAGATTTAGCAATACGGTTCTCTACATCAAACGATACTACTAACTTGTCTACTTTTTTTGTGGTAGTGGTGTTTTTTTCTTTTCCGCTTTTCCTTTCATTTACAGGAGTTACCTGTATGTTGGAAGCACTAAAAGTAGAAGCAACATCAACTGTTTTTTCTAGGGCTTCTTTTTCACTTGTTTTTGTTGTAAGGTTTGTTTCTAAATCAGCTTTTTCCTGTTTTAGGGTTGTATTATTAGAATTAAGTTCCTGATTTTCTCCGGTAAGCCTTGTTACTTCTTCTTCTAGTCCATTGATTTTTGAATTTAGTTCAGAAATCATTGTTTTTGCTTTGGCCAATTGCGACTGCGTCGCATTTTTATCGTTGAGTATTTTTCGTATTTCTGCTTTCTTAGCATCAATTTCTTTTTGCAGATTAGATTTTTCACCCTGCAAGTTGTTATTGTCGCCGGTTATAGAATCAAGGCGAGCCAATGCAGCATTGAAATTATTCTGCAGTTCACTTTTTTCATCAGTTACTTTAGCAATTGATGTTTGCTGATCGTTGATAGTTTTCTCTGCTTTATTTTTATCGTACAGCAGATAACCCCAGGTGCCCAGCAGACCAGCTGCCAGAAGGCCTATTACTAAGTTTTTTGTGTTTTTGTTTTTCGGCGGCTGACTTTGAGGAGTTGGAGTAGCCGAAGGATAATTAGTGTCTGTCATAAAAAAGGATTTGTGATTTGACGTAAAATTAATAAATGAAGAGCGGAATTTAAAACTGCCGAAAGGTAATATGCTGGTTGCATCCTATTTGGCTAAATCCTGTTAAAAATTCCTTCCGGGTCACAAACTTTCGAAAACTGTGCCAGAAACGGTTAAATGGCATTCAAAACGCCATTTTTTTAGCCGAAGGCAAATACGAAAGCCTGTATCTTAGCATCTTATGAGTGTGGAAAAGA
>JANORJ010000090.1:0-7060 GCA_031415255.1 Chitinophagaceae bacterium
AAAGAAGTATTTTGTTAAATATCCCGTTTTTCTTTACTTACTTCCTGTGTTTTTTGTAGTACATGGTTTTACAGAAAATTACGATCTCATTCCTGTTAAAGATGCTGTTCTCCTGATATTATTTTACATCGGAGTAGCCACGATAATAACCTTATTGTTCTGGATGCTTTACAGGAACTTTCATAAAGCAAATTTTGTAACATTCTTTATCCTCAGCTATCAGTTTTTTTTTGGGAGTGTTTTTGATTTTCTAAGCGAAAAATGGGGCAATTCCTTTTTAACCCGATACAACGTCATTCTTCCCACCAGTTTTGTACTGTTTATATTAATAGTTGTAATTGTAAAAAAGACTAAAAGACCTTTTTTGAGAGTTACTCTTTTTCTCAATATGCTGCTTCTCTTATTTATCCTTACTGATACTAGCTGGCTGATAATGAAAGCTGGTGCCAACAAAAAAAAATCCGCTACGCCTATTGAAACTTTTGTCGTTTGTGACAGTTGCAAAAAGCCGGACATTTATTTGATAATTGCAGATGGATACCCTGGCAAGCAAGTACTAAATAATGCTTTTAATTTCGATAACTCCGCATTTGAAACAGAATTAAAAAAAAGAAATTTTCAGGTCATAGAAAACACTACAAGTAATTACACTTTTACAATGTTCTCGATGGCCTCAATGCTTAATATAAATTATCTTAAAGACGTTTCGGGGAAAATTAATAGTAAGACAGATTGGCCAATGGTATTTAAGGCTTTAAAGCAAAGTAATGTGTTGCAATTTTTAGCAACAAATGGCTATCAATTTTACAACTATTCTATTTTTGATTTCCATGAAAACCCTTCGCTAATAAGCACTACTTCTGTATCCCGTAAAACCAAGCCCATTACATCGCAAACATTTTTGTACCGATTAAATCGTGACCTTGGTTATCACCTTGTAACCAGGCTGGGGATTAATTTAAGCCCTAAACGTTTAATTAGTCATGACCTTGATAATAATAACAAATTTTATAAGTTGACTACAGAAATTGCTAAAAAGGCTATTACCAAGCCAAAATTTGTTTATACCCATCTCCTTATGCCTCACCACCCATATTACTTTGACAGTACCGGACAGGCAGTTTCATTTAACAAGCTAACATATGAGTTTGCATTCGATAGAAAAGCATTCATCAGCTATTTAAAGTATTCCAATAAAAAATTTATCGAACTTATCGATCACATCCGTACTTCATCCACAAAACCGCCGATTATTATACTAATGAGTGATCATGGATTTAGAGAATTCGGAGAAGAGGTAGATAGAAAATATCGTTTTATGAATCTGAATGCAGTTCTTCTGCCAGATAGTAATTATTCAGGTTTCTATAATGGACAATCAAACGTCAACCAGTTCAGAATTATTCTCAATTCTCAGTTTGGCCAGCACCTTCCCTTACTAAAAGATTCAATGGTACGTTTAAGTGAATAAATAAATTCTACAGCAAGAAAAACAATACGCCGGTTTTTTAACATACGTCTTCTTTTTTGGCAACTGATTCATTGCCTGAATTTTATCATTCTAGCATGGTGGCTAAAAAGTAAACCCTCCCTTAAAAAAGAGAGGGTTTCTTTTTTCGGACATTGCCGAAAAAACCTTAACCAACCAACATGAAGTAATAATAACAACAGAAAAACAAGTTGGTTGAGTAATTTCTAAAAAATATTTTAGCCGACCAGCGCCAAATCCAGCACCTGGCTCATGGTTTTTACGTAATGAAATTTAATGCCTTTGATAAATTCCTGTTCTATTTCCTGCACATCCTTTTCATTTTGCCAGCAAAGAATGATTTCTTTCAGCCCGGCTCTTTTTGCTGCCAGCACTTTCTCTTTTATGCCACCAACCGGCAACACCTGCCCACGAAGGGTTATTTCTCCCGTCATTGCCAAAAAAGGTTTTACTCTTTTACCGGTCAGCGCAGAAGCAATTGCAGACATCATGGTAATGCCAGCACTGGGGCCATCCTTAGGCACTGCACCTTCGGGTACATGGATATGAATGTTTTTCTTTTCAAATAGCTTTCTGTCCAATTTATATTTATTGGCACTGGATTGCAAATAGGTTAATGCAGTACTGGCACTTTCTTTCATCACATTACCCAAATTACCTGTCAATTTCAATTCTCCTTTACCATCACTCAGGCTTGTTTCAATAAAAAGAATTTCGCCGCCTACATAGGTCCAGGCAAGGCCAACCGCCACACCGGCCATATTTGCAGTTTTATAAATGTCGTTGCTGTATTTTGGCTTACCAATCATTTTTTCAATATCCTCTGCTGTTACGGTGGCTTTCAGCTTTCCTTTCGATACTAATTGCCGTGCCTGATATCGCATAATGGAAGCCAGTTGCCGATCCAGTTCCCTTACGCCACTTTCTCTGGTGTAATCCTGTATTACTTTCTCCAACACTTTATCGGCAATTTTAAAATTGCTGCTCTTCAATCCATGCAGATCCTTTTGTTTGGGAAACAAATGTCGTTTGGCTATCTCCATTTTTTCTTCCACGGCATATCCGCCAAGATCAATAATTTCTAACCTGTCTCTTAAGGCTGGTTGAATATTTTGTACGTTGTTTGCTGTTGCAATAAATAATACTTTGCTCAAATCATACTCTGCTTCCAGATAATTATCATAGAAAGTATGATTCTGTTCCGGGTCTAGCACTTCCAGCAAAGCAGATGAAGGATCGCCACGATGATCGCTACCTACTTTATCTATCTCATCCAAAATCATCACCGGGTTAGATGATTTTACTTTGCGGATAGATTGTAAAATCCTTCCGGGCATAGCACCTATATATGTTTTACGATGGCCTCTTATTTCACTTTCATCATGCAGGCCACCCAAACTTAAGCGAACATATTTTCTGCCGATGGCATTGGCAATACTTCTTCCCAACGATGTTTTACCAATACCGGGAGGGCCAACAAAACAAAGTATCGGGCTTTTCATATCGCCTTTCAATTTCAACACTGCGAGGTATTCTAATATTCTTTCTTTGATCTTATGCATACCATAATGATCAATATCCAACGTCTTCTTTGCTTTCTTTAAATCGTAATGGTCTTCTGTATACATTTCCCAAGGCAAGTCAAGCATCAGATCCAGGTGATTGTACACCACCGAAAAATCAGGAGTGCTGGGATGCATTCTCTCTAATTTTTCAATTCCTTTTTTAAAAGCTTCTTTTGCAGCAGCCGGCCATTTTTTTGCTTCGGCTTTTTTATGCATCTCTTTAATCTCTTGCGAATTACTATCGCCACCTAATTCTTCTTTTATACTTTTCATCTGCTGCTGCAGAAAATATTCCCGTTGCTGCTTATCTAACTCCGTTCTTGTTTTGCTGGTTACTTTATTTTTCAATTCTACAAACTGCAATTCCTTTTGCAATAATTGCATTAGCAGATCTGCCCGTTGGCGAATTTGGTTCAACTCCAGCAATCGTTGTTTGTCTTTAATATCTGTATTGAGATTGCTGGAAACAAAATGAATTAAGAAAGCTGGGTTCTCAATATTGCGAAGAATAATGGAAGCCTCTGTTGGAATGTTTGGCGAAAGCTGTACAATGTCTGCCGCCAGATCTTTTATATTGGCAACATAAGCATTAAAGTCTTCATCTTTTGGCGACTCTTCTTCTTCAATCTTTTTAATTTTTGCTTTGAAATAAGGCTCGTCTTCAAAAATGGATTCAATCAGGAAACGGCTTTTGCCCTGTATAATAATAGTAGTGCCGCCATCCGGCATTTTGATAAGCTTTACTATTTTGGCCACGGTACCAATGCTCTCAATATCTTTTATTTCCGGGTCTTCTACATTACTGTCTTTTTGCGCCACCACACCTATCAGTTTATCACCTTTGTAGGCATCATTTACCGCTTTAATACTTTTATCCCTACCCACCGTAATGGGCAGCACTACACCGGGAAAAAGAACGGTATTTCTGAGTGGCAGCAGGGCTATTTCGTCAGGCACTTCAATGCCATTCAGGTCTTCCTGATCACTCTCATTCAGGGGAATAATTGGTAAAAAATCCATCTCATCCTCAGTACGCAGCAAAAATTTTTCGAGGTTCATATCCATAATCTACTTTCTTCTTTTGGTCAATCTGTCACCTTTCTTGTTTTGAGCGGGGCAGGCGGTAAAAATATACCGGGAAATCAGTATTGCCAAGATTCATGCCTGCCAATTATTAACTGACAAATTATGTAGCCATAAGTAATTTGTCTATGCAAAAAAAATCCTTCCCGTTTGCTGCGGGAAGGACATAATTCATGAGGATTACGATTTATAAGGCTAATCCAACGGATACCTGAAATCCCTGGCTTTTCCACTTGTCCTGGTTATCAATATCATTTAAATTATTAAGTCCCACTGCATAGCGACCATTAATACGGAGGGCGGCCACTTTTATTTGCACACCAGCCAACATGGAAAAATCTCCACTTTTAAATGCTTCACCGCCATTTTGCAGTAGTGTTTTACTGTTATTCATTAACACACTAAACTGTGGCCCTGCCTGCAGGGACAGAAAACTGCCAATTAATTTATAATTCAACAAAATGGGGATAGAGAGATAGTTAAGTTTTACTTTTCGCTGGTTGGATGAGCTAACAGCATTGTCATAAATATTTTTAAAACTGCTGTCCACCGTGGTAGAATATTGGTTGAAGAGAATCTCGGGCTGCAACACGAATTTATTGCCCGTACGAACTTCTACAAATCCACCGACATGATAACCATACCTGAATTCGTCTTTAAATGATTTGCCATTAATCTTTGTAACATTAGCTCCGGCTTTGGCACCAATATGAAATTGCGCCATCATGGCCGTTGAAAATAATAATGCGGCTGCAAGGGAAAGGAGTTTTGTTTTCATGTGTTTAGTAGTTTATTTGTTTTTGGGTGACCCAGAAATTGACCAACAAAAATTTCAACTATAATGCCAGTAAGCCGGGTTAGTTGTTAAATTTTCTTAACGTGTATTTGTAATTTCCAAAACAGATTAAGTAACCATTCTATTGCCCGAAAAATGTTAAGGTTTTCTTTCTTTAAGTAAGTAGCCTATCGAAGTAATTTCTATTAGAACATGCAGCCAATATTGACAGAGAAGATGGCGTTTAAATTATTGCTGCTAGCAGGAAAATAATAATCCATAGTAAACTGCGGCTGCACAAAAAATTTGCCAATAGAATATTCGCCCCTAAGATACAGGGTGAGTGAAAGCGGTTGAAACTTTAGCTGATCATCGAGATAAACATTCTCGGTACTGTATAAAACATTTGAATTGTTGCGGATAACAGTGGCATAGGTACTCGACGATTGGTTAAATCCAAATTTTTGTGTGCCACTAGTAAAAGATACTTGTGGGGTAAACCGAATATGATCTTTATACGTCAGCACATCTAACCAATAAAAATCATGACGTACTGAAGCCATCACAGAAAAATCGCTAACCGTTTCTTCGGTATTGACATATGTAAAGCCTCTTCTTCGCAACCGCAAATCCTGAATGAGTGATTCTCTTTCTGCATAATCTGTACGGCTACCCCATCCATAACTCATCGCTATCATTGGCCGAACCCACCACTTACGATAGGTGAAGTAGGCATACAGTTCATTTTGCAACGGAGTAGTATAAAATGGTAATGAATCTTTTGTAAAAAATTTGGTGTAAGAAATCCCTGTTGCTAAACTTTTGTTCTTTAAATAATCAAATGATGGTGTGATGGCTCCCTGGTAAAAATTCATATTCGTACCATCATCAACAATATAACCGGTGCCGGTAATACCCAACCCACCTTTGTGATAATAACCCAGCGTAGGCGAGTAAGTAAGCTTTTTTGATGTTTGAATGGCAGAACTGCTTTTTCCTTCAAAACTATAATAGCCTTTGCTCATGGCAAGGCTGGCAAGAAAATAACTATGTGGCGATAAAATTGAATCCATGAACGCATCAAAATCCTGAAAAAGTTCTTCGTAATCAATAGTAGTATCAATTATAGAAATATCGTTGACAGGGGCAATAAGGGTATCAACCCGGTTGCTCTGCGGGTAAGCAGCAGCACCCAGCATAAAAAAAGCCAGTACTATAAACCATTTTTTCAGCATTGGGCAGTGGTATTCCGGCATCATGGAAATTGGCAGTTCGGAATTGCGGCTTTAGGACTTAAAGGTTAAAAAAAAGTTTAATGTTCGGCAATTGACAAAGCAAAAACGAAAAAGATGACCAAAATATTGAAAACCCGGAAAGAAAAACCACTTAACTAAGCTCCAAAACGGTGATTTCGGGTAAAATCCCTACCCGGCCGGGGTAGCCAAGAAAGCCAAACCCCCTGTTTATATACAATTTCTGGTTTTCCCTTTCGTAAAGACCCGCCCACTCTTTATAGACATATTGAACTGGGCTCCACTTAAATCCCGGTATTTCCACCCCGAACTGCATGCCGTGAGTGTGTCCCGAAAGCATCAAATCAATATCCTTGTATTCATCTAATACCTGGCCTTTCCAATGCGAAGGATCATGGCTTAGCAAAATTTTAAATGGATATACATCAGCACCGGTGTGGGCTTTTTGCATATCACCATATTTTGGAAACCGGGCTTTAGAGCTCCAGTTTTCAACACCAATAACAGCAATTTTATCGGTGCCTTTTTCCAGCACCACATGCTCATTCATCAACAGCCGCCAACCAAGTGTGGCATGAACCTGTTTTATTTTTTCCAGGTTTGCTTGTTTCTCTTCCGGAGTATTCCACTGAACATAATCGCCATAATCATGATTGCCCAACGTAGAATAAACCCCCAGTGGTGCATTCAATTTATCAAACACATCCATGTAGTCATTCATTTCATCGGCTGTATTATTCACTAAGTCGCCGGTAAAAAGAATAAGGTCAGGCTTCTCCTTCATTATTTTATACACTCCTTTCGCCACCGCTTCTTTATCATTTAAACTGCCGCAATGTATATCGGAGATATGGACAATCTTTAATCCTTTGAAAGCAAGCGGCAGATTATCATA
>JANORJ010000091.1:0-4768 GCA_031415255.1 Chitinophagaceae bacterium
CTTGATTGGGATAGTATCTTCAGTTATACCGGTTTTCCTGTTTATATGAAACCATTTGCCGGCGGTGGCTGGAAAAATGTGTACAAGATTGACAGCAAAGAAGACTTTTTTACCAAACATGCCGAAACAGGGCAATTGGTAATGCTTTTCCAGGAGGAAATTGTTTTCACTGAATACTATCGCTGTTATTGTATTGGTGGCAAATATGTACGCATTATGAGTTATGAGCCCCGCAATCCGCATCATCTTCGGTACGTTGCAGACTTTCAACCATCGCCAGAACGATTGAAACAAATGACAGATATTGTACTTAAAATAAATGCTTATCTCGGTTATGATTTTAATACCGTTGAATTAGCTATTAGGGATGGTGTGCCGTATGCCATTGACTTCTGCAATCCTGCCCCCGATGCAGAAAGAACCAGCGTAGGTGAAGAAAATTTTGAATGGGTGGTAGAAACTGCCGCCAACTATGCTATTGAAAAAGCATTGGCCAATAAAGAAGGCGAAGACAATCTTACTTGGGGTGAATATGTAAGAAGAGGTGCGAATAAAAGTCCGTTAGTGTAATGAGCAAAATGACGATTTATAATATTGATGATGATAGCTACTCCAAAGTGGAGGAGCCTGAACCCTCGTTCACTTATACTTACGCAGATTATCTAAAGTGGAAGTTTGAGGAAAGGCTGGAATTGTTTCGGGGAAAGATATTTAAACTATCTGCTCCCAATACAAGGCACCAACAGATTTCAATCAATATCGGCACATCATTCCACTCGTTTTTAAAAAGCAGAAAATGTCAGGCATTTCTCGCACCATTTGATGTAAGGTTACCTGTAAAAAACAAAAAGAAAGATGATGAAGTAACAACCGTTGTGCAACCAGACATCTGCATAATCTGCGATGAAACGAAATTAGACAGCCGGGGTTGCTGCGGAGCACCTGACTTGGTGGTTGAAATACTATCGCCGGGTAATTCAAAAAAAGAAATACGTCTCAAACATGAGTTGTATGAAGAAGCCGGTGTAAAAGAATACTGGATCGTAAACCCGGAGGAAGAGAATATTGTTGTTTTCATTTTAAATGAAGAAGAAAAATTATCCGGCTTAAAGATGTATGCAAGTGGCGATACTATACAAAGCATTGCTGTGCCGGGATTAAACGTTAATCTGACTGAAATTTTTACCAACTAATTATTATGAACCTGAATTACAAAAGCTTTACCCTCGGTGTAGAAGAAGAGTACATGGTGCTTGACCCAAAAACATTTGAGTTGAAAAGCCATGAACAAAAAATTGTACAAGAAGGACAAAAAGTAATTAAGGATAAAGTAAAAGCAGAGATGCACCAGGCGGTGGTGGAAGTTGGTACCGACATTTGTGCCGACATTGACGAAGCCTTTCTCGATGTAGCTACGCTGCGCAAAACTATTGGTGGCATTGCAGACAGTCTTGGCCTTGCCATGGGTGCATCCGGCACACACCCATTCAGCCATTGGGAAAGCCAGTTGATTACAGACCATGTACGATACAACGAATTAGTAAATGAATTGCAAGAAGCTGCCCGTAGTAATTTAATTTTCGGCTTGCATGTGCATGTGGGTATGGAAAACAGGGAACTGGCCAACCATATTGCCAATAGTACTCGTTATTTTTTGCCGCATGTATTTGCACTCAGCACCAACTCTCCTTTTTGGGAAGGAAGAAAAACTGGTTACAAATCTTTTCGCACCAAAGTGTTTGATAAGTTTCCCCGCACTGGTATTCCTGATGCGTTCGACAGCATAGAAGCCTACGACAACTATGTAAAGCTTCTGATAAAAACTAATTGCATAGACAATGCAAAAAAGATTTGGTGGGACTTAAGGGTTCACCCTTTCTTTAATACCGTGGAGTTTCGCATTTGCGATATACCTCTGACAGTGGATGAAACAATTACTATTGCTGCATTATTCCAAGCGATATGTGCAAGAATATATATGCTACGTAGTAAGAACCTGAACTTTATACAATACTCCCGGGCTTTATTAAATGAAAATAAATGGCGGGCCAGCCGCTACGGTGTGGATGGCTACCTGATTGATTTTGGTAAAGAAGAAGAAGTAAACACCCGGGCATTGATATATGAGCTGCTTGATTTTCTTGACCCTGTTCTCGATCATCTTGGCAGCCGCCACCGCATAGCTTATGTGCACAAGATGCTGGAAAATGGTACTGGTGCTGACCGGCAGTTAGCAGTGTTTGAAAAAACAAAGAACCTGACAGATGTAGCCAAGTATATACAGGGGCAGTATTTGGTGGGGGTGTAATTTTATTCTCCGCAGGAATAATTTTCAATTGATAATCAAGTGGAAATTAGGCCTGCGGTTACGCAAATACAAACGTTGTGCAGCAACCCACAAAAACTCCAATTCATGAAGAATATAATTCAGTTCCTGACATTAATAAGTGTTTTGATAATCATTGGCTGCAAATCACCTGACAAGAACAAGTATTCTATTCCGGCCGAATTTGAAGAACAGGAATACATATGGCTCAGTTGGATGGAAAGTGGATGGTTGAATGGAGAACCTCTATATCTTTCAACATTAGAAGCTGCTAAAGAAATCCATCCTTATGTAAAGGTAAAAATTGTATACGGCCCCCAGTTAAATTACACCAAAACACAATTATACACAAGAATATTTGATGTGCTTTTAAAAGCAAACGTTGATACTTCAAGAGTTGAATTATTTTATAACGAAACTGCCATTGGGGCCATACAGGATCCGGGGCCCGTCTTTGTTCGAAATGGTAAAAGAGAATTGGCCGTAATTGACTTTCAGTACCAGCAAGGACTCCCCCTTAGCGGCGAACTTGACAAAAATGTTGCGAAGAAAATGAATCTTCCGGTTATTCGTTCCGAATTATTTTCTGAGGGAGGTGCATGGCAGACGAATGGTGACGGTACCATGCTGTTGGTTGAATCTGTCGAACTCGATAGAAATAAAACAATGTCTAAAGAACAGATCGAAAAGGGATACAGCCAGGCATTAGGTGTAACCACATTTGTCTGGCTAAAAAAGGGATGTAAAGAAGAGGAATGGAAAAAGTTAGAGAACGGAAAATATGGTATCGGTACTGGTGGACATATTGATGAGTTTTGCCGGTTTGTAAATGCTTCAACGGTTTTATTAGCGCAGGTGAGTGAAAATGATACCGTAGCCAATGAGATTGCTAAAGAGTCATATCGTAGAATGGAAGAAAATTACCAGATACTCAAACAAAGCAGCACAAAGGATGGGAAACCTATTGAAATAATAAGACTACCTGTAGGGCCACTAATTACATCAAAAGTGCTTTACAAAGACTTAAGTAAAGACGAGCAATCATGGTTTGAAAATGTTACAACCGATTCTGTTGAATATTATTTAGCCACGGGGTATATGAATTTTTTGATTGCCAATAAAATAATTGTAGCAGCTAAGTTTTGGAAAGAAGGTCTTCCGGATGAATTTAAAAAAACAGATGCAAAGGCAAAAAGCATTTTAGAAAAAGCGTTCCCGGGACGAAAGGTTGTCCAGATTGATTGTATGCCTTTGCATCATGAAGGTGCAGGCCTTCATTGTTATTCAAGAAATCAACCAAAAGGTAATATCAAATAATCGTAAAAGCTGCTGCCAACATTGGGTGCAAGGTGTGGCTTAACAAACAAACATCATTGCAAATCCAAGCTGTGGTTCGGACAAACAACTTTGGACTTTAGTTCTTAATTTCAACTTTAAATTTTCAACCTGCCGGCAGGCAGGTCAGCAGCGGCTGTGGGCGGACAGAATAATGCCACACCTGCACAAAGCCCTGCCCGGTAGCGGTAATTCTCAGAAGACCCAAAAAACTGTAAAGAATTAAATTAATTAAACAGTATAATGAAAGTTAAGAGACTTGAAATCGATAAACTTGTAACCGACAGATTAATACTTATTCCTTTTACGAAACAAATCTGTAAAAATGTGTTGGACAACGATTTTAGTGATTTGATAACTTTAAATTTAAAAAAGGGCAAAGGTTGGCCTGATGCTGATGTTTTGGACACATTGCCGAGAGTACTTAACAACTTAAATAAAGTGGAATATCCGACAGGTTATGAATCCTGGATGATTATTAAAAAGGACACCTTAGAAATAATTGGAGATTTGGGATTTAAAGGAATTAATATTGATGAAGAAAATATTGACTTAGGTTATGGAATAATAGAAGAAGAAAGACGAAAAGGATATGCAGCAGAAGCAGTGAAGGAAATTATTAGATGGGCTTTTTTAAATAAAAACATTAGAGAAATTACCGCAAATTGCTTGACAGAAAATACAAATTCTATGAAACTTTTATTGAAATTAAATTTTGCACAAAAAGGTGCAGAAGGGAACACAATCTATTGGAAATTGCTTAATGAAAATTACATAAAACAAGACCAAAACTACCGTTAACATGAACTGTGTAATAAACACTTCCAAACATTAACAATTCCCTACCCACCCATTCGCCTAACTTTACACTCTAAAATCATACAAAAATGAAAAGAACATATTGTTGGAAATGTGTGTTGATGCTGGCATCGGTTTTGGGAATGATAAGCGCATTTAATGCCTGATCTTCTTACACAATAAATAAAAAAGTTGCAAAATTAACGTTGCAACTTTTTTATTTGTACTAACCCGGGTAATTTAACCATTCCGCTACCAGTATATGGCACGGTATTTTAAGGGTAAGATTTAATATCTTTTAACCAAACA
>JANORJ010000092.1:0-16705 GCA_031415255.1 Chitinophagaceae bacterium
CACTGAAGTTTATGTCTCCTGATAATAAAATTAATTAACAGGGCTGAGCGGAATAAATTATTATAAAAATATTTCCGGCAGCTTGCCTAGTCTTTATTCCAGTAATAAAATAAATGTTGATCATAGCCTTCTATTACTATAGAAATATTTAACGCCAAGAATAATTTTAAGCTTCCCGCATTTTTATTTTTGTATGGTTAGGTAATTGATTTGTATTCTCCGCTATCTGTGTAAATTACACCCCTTTTATATACACCAGAAGGCCTGTTTTTTTGGCATCATTTTCGAAATCTTTTTGCAAAAAAATAGTTATGCAAAAAAATGAAAAATTAGCAGAGGTATTAAATGACCTCATAGAAATTAACAACGACAGGGTAAAAGGCTACACAAAAGCTGCTGATGAAGCAAAAGAAGCTGACGCAGACCTGAAAGTTATGTTTACCACTATGGCTGCAGAAAGTAAAAAGTATGCTTCAGAATTAACTGTAGAAGTTAACAATCATGGTGCGGAGGCTGCAACAGACACTACAGCCAGAGGTAAAATTTATCGGGTGTGGATGGATGTAAAAGCAGCATTTACAGGACACAACCGTCAATTGTTGCTTCAATCATGTGAGTATGGTGAAGAAGCTGCCCAAAAGGCTTATTCAGATGCATTGGCGTCTGAAGCAGAAATTAATGCAGATGTGCGAAAATTAATTACTCGTCAGCAGGCTGATTTGAAAACAGCACTTAATAGCATTAAAAAACAAAGGGATTTGAGTAAAGCTGTGGAAGCATAATTTAATCCTGATATAGTTAACAGGTTGTCAATCCTTAAAACCCGGCTAAAGAAAGTAGCCGGGTTTTATATGGCTATACTGGCATGATTTTATCAAAAAGGATATAACAGCAATTTGTTTCACCCATAAAAACCATATTATGTCAATCAATCTTTTAGAAACCATACAAAAGAATTTAGGATACCCTGCCCTGCAAAAGATAGATCCTAACACCCAACAAGTAGTAGCTGACAATAAAACCCCCGATGAACATAAATTTAGCCAGGCGGCTATACCAGCAGTACTTACTGCTTTATATAAATATGTGCAGTCTGACGAAGGAGCTGAAGATTTTTTACGGGGCGATAATTCCTCAAGTTGGGTAAGTAAAATTTTTGATGATAATAAAAAAGAGGCGGTTCAAACAATTTCGGCATATGCTAAACAATCTAACCACGACCCGATAGCCAAAATGAATGCTATAGCAAATGAGGCTGTGAAAGTGGTAAAAGAAAACTTATCTGCTGATGCTTCAATAAAGGAGGTGAAAACATTCTTCAACAATCAAACAAATAATATTCTCTTGTATTTGCCGGCAGAATTAAACATGGGTGAATTGTTACATGATTCTACGTTGGATGATAAAACGAATAAAATGGAGGGGCCTATTTCCAGTTTAATGCAAACTATTGGGAATGCATTTTCCGGCCCGGTTAGCGATGAAGAAACTAAAAAGCCACAATAATTGCTTTTACGCAGGCACCATTCTTTCTTTTTCGCGGTTCCAAAACCGGTGTTGGGCTATTGCCTTAATAAAATCTTTTGTCTTTCCATTTGTAACAATGCCTTCTAAAGGATTGTAAAGTGGCTGCTTCAATATTTTTGTTGCCAAACAGCAATGCGTTATTTTTAGCTAAAAACAACAGCAGTTAATTTTTAACTGCTGTTGTTAGATAACTAAATTGTGTTAACTGACTTCTTCTACTAATTCTTCTTGTTCTGCCACCATTACAACAGCGCTGGTCACCTCTGTTAATTTAACATCCGCTGCTTTTTCTTCTTCCAGAGATTGGCCTAATAAATCCACGGCAGTTTCGTGTCCCAATATTTCAGCAAATGCCCGTAGCGTACCATAAGTCGCAATTTCATAATGTTCAACTTTCTGTCCGGCGGTTATAATACCTGCATCTCTCATTCCCCCTTTATCTGTATCCTTTATTATTTCATCTCCTTCTTTGATAAGACCTGCCATTGCTTCACATTTTTTTGCTACCGCTTTTTCCTCAATAGAAGCAAATACTTCTTCCAATCTTGCTACCTGCCCCTCCGTTTCGGCAAGATGATTAGATAATGCTTCTGACAATTCAGTGGCTGTTGCATTTTTTATCATTTTAGGTAAAGCTTTCGTCAGCGCTTTTTCAGCCCAATAGATATCTTTTAAGCCATCAACAAAAAGTTTCTGTAATTTTTCATGAGGAATGGAAGTATTTTTACCGGAAGCAGTCTTTTTGCCATTATTTGAGGCTGTGGTTGTCGTTGATTTTGTTGTATTCTTCATCTTAATATTTTTTAGATTTAAATAATAATTTTCTCAAAAACCAATTGAATAAATAATAATTGAAACAGGAGATAGTATGTAGAAAAACTATAGCTCCGGAATAAAAAAAACTCCCGAAGCTATAGCTTCATTTACTGAACATCCTTATTTACCCATAGTAGGAATTTTCTTTTCTGTTTTTTCTGTACCCGGCACCTGTGCATCTACCTCTGGCTTATTTTTTTGATCATTAATTCTGCCACTGTTTTCATCAACATCTTCATCATCATTTATTTCATTTTGTTGTTGACCATTTTTTTTCATAGACTCATCATTGTTAGTAATTTTTGAATCCTGATTAGTCTTCTTTGATTGGTCGGTACTGTTTAAATTTCCCTGTCCTTGTTTTGCCTTTTCATTTTCCATCTTTGCTCCCGGAGTTTCATTCGCATTTTTGGGATCCGCAGTAGTATTGCTGTTGCCCTTTCCCTGTTCAAAAGATTTTTTTTGTTGATCATTTCCTGCCGTACCTGTTTTGTTTACATCCTTAGATGTGTCTGTTTGATTTTGTGCCATAACATTAATTTTTTTTATTAAAGAATCGTTTAGAAAACATTTCTCCAAAAAACAATGCCACATTTTATTGTGGCAGAAAATAGAATTTTTCAAAATAAAATTGGGCAGAAAATTCACCTATTGGGAAAAGGAGTACTCATATATATATATTTATAAAAAAGTAAGTACTGGTTTACTTAGTCATCATCACCTTTTATAATGGTCAAGTTCATTTTAAACTGTTCATTTGATTTTATAAAATTGGAAGCATGTGCCGGTGTTACAATGGACTGGGAGCTTTCCACGAAATATGGTTCCCCTTTAATTACGATCGCTGCTTTTTCTTCAATTTTTTGAATGAAAGTATCGTGTGGTGTAGATTTCTCTGTTACCCCTTCCCCGCTGTCAAAAGTCTTGACGCTGGTATTGCCGGTTGATTTTTTTAATATAGTTTTTATCACCACCGAATTGGGAATATATTCAATTATTTCAACGACAATATGTGCTTTTGATTTTTCGATTACGGTGGTGTCCATTTTTCGTATTTAAGTTGTTAGCAATTCTGAACCTGAACCCAATATTTATACTTTATAAAACCGGATACAGAAAAAGCTGTATTTCCATACTATTTTTGATTAAGCACCCATGCTTTAAATTCAACGATTTCCCCATTCTGATCTGTAATCATCTGCTGCGCCATTTTCCTTAAAGTCACTTCTTTACCATACACCAGCTCCGCTTCAGCCATCTTCACTGCACTTTCATGATGTGGTATCATCAGCTTTACAAAATCGCTGTCACTATTCCCTGTCATTGTGATAGCATTCATTTTATCCGCCATTTCTTTCATCATGGCACTTAAAATATCTTTTGTAGTTGAGTTTTTTATTTCCTTTACCCGATAGTTTTTTATAAACAGCTGCAGCTGGTCTATCTCCACATTTTGTTCGTTTATAATATCTTGTGCTTTACTTTTAATCCCTTCGCTGGCACCCTGGATAATCTGTGCTTTACTCATATCAATTGCAGCCTGGTGATGTACAATCATCGTAGTAGCAAAATCAAGATCAAAATCTCCTGTCATTTTGATCTCGTTCATTTTAGTCATCACATGGCCTATAGATTGCAGCTTTCCTGCACTCATTGAATCGCTATGACTCATTAAAGGTTTTGAAACGTCTGTTTCCGATGTAACTGTACTCTTATTATTGCAGGACAGCACGATGTATGAACAGACAACTGTAACAACAGAAATTAAAATTATGTTCTTCATGATTGTATTTTTAGGCCGTCTTTTTGAAATGACATTACCTACACTGCAAAATATTGTTGCATCCCAACGTTTCAGATTTAATTTTTTTTATTCATTACATTAAAGAATTCAACTTCATTTCAAACTTTACTTCGTCAATAGCTTTAGCTAATCATTTTCAATTATTACACTCAAATTTTTTTTCAGCTATACTACTCTATACGAAAAAATAAACCTCACATTTAATTTTTATACGAGTGCAGTTACAAGGGTTAACAGGAAAACGGTTTTCTTTTTTGCTACTACGCTGTGGGGAATTCCTTCATGTAATACAAGCATTTGGCCCTTGCCTAAATCAATAGATTCCTTAGTGGTATTAAACATTATTTTCCCTTTAAGCACTTGCAGCGTAATGAGCCCTTTTGCCGTATGTTCAACCATTTCAGCTCCTTTATGCAACGCAATTAGTACAATGCTAATACCGTTCGCTTTAAAAACCGTTATCGCATTGCGATCATTCTTCTTCCATGATTTTTCATTGGTAATCTGTTCAATAAAAGAGAGAAGATCTATTGTAACCAAAGGTGCATCCACCATACGGTCTGCTTGTGGCCGCAGTAAAGTGGCCTCATTAAATTTTTCCTGCATTTTCTTTTTTTAGGTTTACATGTAGTTTATAATTTATGACGCAACTCTCATGCCCTGTATTTACCTTTTTTTGATTACCGTATCGGGGTAATAGATTCTACAAAATGGGAAATTATAATTGGGGTTTGTTGTGAAAAACAGAAAGCCAAAAAAAGAGTAACTATACCGTTACTGCTGCAGCTTTAATCTTTACTTCATTTTCTGATGGCAAATTATTTTCAAAGTCTGTAAAGTTCTGTATTGTCGTTTCGGCAATCTGGCTTATTGCTTCTTTGGTAAAAAATCCCTGATGTGGTGTAATAAGTACATTATTAAAAGATATCAACCGTTCTATCATGTCATCCTGAATCATGGTGGCTGATAAATCTTTATAGAATAATTTTTTTTCTCCTTCATAAACATCAATACCCAAATAACCTAACTGCCCACTTTTTAATGCGATAATAGCATCTGAAGTATTGATTATTCCGCCTCTGCCTGTATTAATAAGCATGGCTCCATTTTTTAGTTTTGAAAATGCTACGGCGTCAAATAAATGCGTTGTATCAGGTGTTAGGGGACAATGAACTGAAATAATATCAGATTCTTTTAAAAGGTCATCGAAAGATATATAGCGAACGCCTTTCTCTTTCAACGTAGCTGATTCTTTAATATCATAAGCAATAACATGGCACCCAAACCCCAACATGATGTTGCAAAAAGCAGAACCTATTTCCCCAGTTCCTATTACACCAACCGTTTTGCCAGAGAGATTAAAGCCCATTAAATTTTGCAAAGAAAAATTATTTTCTTTTACCCTATTGTAAGCCTTGTGAGTTTTCCTGTTTAATGTTAAAATGAGAGCTGTTGCATGTTCGGCAATAGCTTGTGGCGAGTATGCAGGCACCCTCATTACTTTTATTTGGTGCACCGCCGCTGCTGCAATATCCACATTATCAAAACCGGCACAACGCAAATCAATAAGTTTAATTCCAGCTGCTGACAATGTAGTAATAGTCTTTTTATCAATTTCATCATTTACCAGAATGCAAACAGCATCAAACCCTGCCACCAGGTTAATAGTATCAGCATTTAATGAAGCATCAAAAAAAAATAGTTGATGTTTATCGCCAGTATTGAACCGGTTTAAATATTCTCGTTCGTAATATTTTGTACTAAATACAGCTACTTTCATTTTATAAGGTGTTGATATCCCACAGTAACTGTTTTCGCTTAGTGTTTATTCTGGAGCAGATTTTAAAAGTTGGAGAAATTTATTATTCTACCTTTCTTATTGGAATAATAAAAAGAGGTATAGCAGAATGTTGTAAAACTTTTTCTGTTACACTTCCCATTATTATTTTATCTAACCACTTTTTGCTGTGAGACCCCATAACAATAATATCTATATGTAACTCTTTAGCCACTTCGAGTATCGATTCGGCTGCGCTTCCTTCCTTTACTTCAGTTTGGATAGTTGAATCATTAAGATGCTGCTTTGTTTTATTCAAGAAATCCAACGATGTATTTTTCAGATCCGCCATTACATCCGGTTGCAAAAAATCGGTGCCGAGGTAACCACCAAAACCCATAATCGGGGAATAGGCTTCCGAAGAATAATACATTGGAGATGATACTACATGAAGTAATATCAACTCAGCTGTCATGGCTTTAGCCAGTGCAAACCCGGTTTCGGCTATTTTTTGAGCAGACGGATCGTAATCCAACGCAATTAATACTTTTTTCATTTTATTGATTTGCCGACTTTAACGAGATAATAGAATCCAATTAACTACAGCAAGAAATATTTTTCATCACCCTTTAGTTTCTTCCAAATCAGTATGATTATCGCCTCCCAGGCTATAACTGTTATTTTCTTCATCTTCACTGCCAATATTTTCCTGCGCATCATCCAATTCTGAACCTGGCACATCCAAATCGCTATCGGCTACATCATTTTGTGTTAACTCCTTACCTTTCAAAATATCTTCCGGGTCTATATTTTGTTCTTGTTTCAGCTTATTATATATGTCATCATCTACAGGATATAATGGGAATGCTGGAAAAATATGATCCTTTCCATTTGCCAATTTGATCATAGACTGCCCTGTAGTGTCACTTTCTTCTTTCATATAGCGTTTTTTAATTTTTATAGAAGTAAGTATTCTTGTCTTTTAATACTGTTATGCCTGGCTGCATATTCGTTGAACAATACGCATAACGAATCGTAATAATCAGTCAACATTTTTAAATTAATATCCGGAGAATTAATATCCGGAATAGTAACAGGCATTTCGGTTATATACTTCGATAGTTCCGGAAATTGCTCTTGAATCAACAGGGTAATGCTAAGAATATCGCTATTCAGTTCCATTTCGTTTTTCATTCCCAGCTGTTATTAAAAAGTAAACGATACTCTTTTGCATTACAATTTAGCCTGTACTTGCCGTAATATTTTTAAATACGGACAGCATTTAAATTATTCAGCACTCCAAATGCCTTTAATAACCAAAGAACAACGGCAATAACCACCACAACATTGAGGATGCTTTTAATCTTACCATCCATTGGGATATAAGAATTAATAAGCCAAAGAACAACACCAACAACAATAAGAACGAGCAAAATAGTAAGTAACGGCATAATAGATAGTTTTTAGATTATAAGATTGATAAATCAAAACTGAGGCCATATATACAAATAGTAGAAAATATATTTCTGGTAATTGACTAAACCAGGCGGGTCAGTATTTTTATTTTTTACTCATTACCTTTTATATAATGGGTGGCGATATTACGGGCAATCCTGTACAACCAGGTAAAAATTCGTTCTTTTTTTCTATTATAATCTTTTCTGTTGTGCCAGGCATTAATAAATACATTCTCTAATATAGTTTCTGCCAAAGCCTTATCTTTTACGCATTTGATTAAGAGGCCATATAGGGCAGGAGAATATTGATCATACAATTTTATAAAAATCTGATCGTCTTTACTTTGCAGACTGAACACTATATTATCAGCTACTTTCCCGGCAAACACATTAAATTCAGCAATAACATTATCCATACAGTTAGATCCTGATTTCAATTAAAAATAATAAACGGGTTTTTGTTTCCCGGCCTCTGTTTATCTGTTTTATGCTTTGTAAAAATAATGCCGTAAAACAATAGCTTTTCATAGCACTTTAATTATGGAAAAATTTCCCTGCTTTGGGTAAATGCTTCCCCTTTTTGAAATGGTTTTGTGTACTAAAAATTGCAGGAGAAAAAAATGCCTCTATCAATAATTGAATAACATACTAGTGGCAAAAATGTTGGTACCAGTTTTTCAATCTGCGTCTGCTGGCATGGTTTTTTCAATCCCTGATTCAATTAACAAAGAAAAATTGAAATAAATAATAAGGAGAAATTTGAGAGAGCAGAGCCGATACCATTAGTGGAAAAATTATTTCGGAACAGAAATTCTCAATCGATTTAAATAGCAGTACGATTTGGTTATGGTTTTTGGTTAGCCCGGTATTTTTATACTGGGCATTTTTTATGGCAGAATCTGCTGCTTTTCATTGACAGATTCTTCGTAATGCCTGATTTTATTATACAGTGTCTTTCTGTCAATCTTTAATACTTCAGCAGCTTTTGTTTTATTAAACTTTACTTGCTTTAGCACATTCATAATGGTATCGTACTCTGCCTGAGAAGCAGCATCTTTAAGATCGGTAACCGGTTGAAGGCGGGAAGAAGAAATAGCTCCTTCATTAACAAGCGGCATCGAATCATTTAAAGGCTTAGATGAATTACCAATTATTTCCCAGGGCAAAACATTGGCTGTAATTTTTCCGGAAGTTGATAGCAACCCTGCCCGCCGAATTACATTGCGAAACTCCCGCAGGTTTCCCGGCCAGTCATAGTTTAAAAAAAGTTGCATTACTTCTTCATCAAACCCGTCTAATTTTTTATTTAACTCTGTACAAACTTTTTCCAGAAAAAATTCAGCAAATAGATTGATATCTTCTTTTCGTTGACGCAACGGTGGTATTGAAATAGAAAATTCATTGAAGCGGTGATACAAATCTTCTCTGAAATTACCTTTCCGGTAAGCTTCCTGCAGGTTTTCATTAGAGGCAACGATTACTCTTGTATCTGTACTTATATCTTTATTACTACCAACCCGTTTAAATTTTCTTTCCTGTATTACCCGCAGTAAAGTGGACTGCACATCTAATGGCAGGTTACCTACTTCATCCAGAAAAAGGGTGCCTCCGTCTGCTACTTCAAATATTCCTTCTTTATCAGCCAGGGCACCGGTAAAAGAACCTTTAATGTGACCAAACAATTCACTGGCCGCCAGTTCTCTTGATAAGGTGCCACAGTCCACCGCTATAAAAGCTTTATCGCTGCGGTTGCTACTTTGGTGAATTGTTTTGGCCATCACCTCTTTACCAGTTCCACTTTCTCCGTACAGGATGACGCTGTAATTAGTAGGTGCCACTAATTCAATTTGTTTATACAACTCAATAGTGCGGGGGGATATGCCTATAAGAAATTCGTCAGAATTAGTGACATAGTGTTTTTTGGGAGAGCTGTCAGGTGTTGAATTTTTTGAAGTTTCTGTTGCTGGTAACGAAGCCGATTCATTCAACCCTTTGTTGATTATGTTAATTACTTCTTCAGGTATTAATGGTTTAGTGATGTAGTCAAAAGCCCCATACCGCATCACCTCTACCGCCATTTTTATATCTGAATAACCGGTGATAATGATTACAATTACTTTAGGGTTTATACTCTTGATTTTCTGTAGCACTTTTCTGCCATCCATATCACCAAGCCGGAAGTCGCAGAGTACCACATCAAATTTATTCTCGTTGAACTTTGCCAGCCCTTTATTACCTGTGTGGGCAGTATCAGTTTCAAATCCTTTTCGCTGCAAATAATGGCCAAGTAACTGGCACATGTCAATATCATCATCAATAATCAGAATTCTTTTCATGCCATTATTTGTTTAAAATTATCGAAAAGGAAAGTCAAAATGGTTTAATTATTTTCACGGTTGTTGAATGGGAGTAGAAAAATTCAACCAGCCTGAGGAATAAATTCTACTTTACCGGGCAATTAATACAAATGAAATGCCGGTATTGACCGATAAGCCTTCTTACCGTTGATTGGCAAACATTTTGTGACTTAATAGTTTATGTCAGAAATCCCAACCGTGAATAATTCAGAAGAAATCATGGCTTCTATGAAAAAAATTTTGATAGTGGATGATGAAGAAGATATCTGCTATTTTCTTAGTCGAAATCTTTCTAAAAGAGGTTTTTTAACCAGTTCATCGTATTCCCTTGCCGATGCGCAAAAGCAGCTGGCCAGCATCAGGCCAGATATTCTATTGCTGGACAATCATTTACCAGATGGCCGTGGAATAGATTTTGTCGGTAAAATAATTTATAAATACCCGGACTTAAAGATAATCATGATAACCGCTCATGATACTGCTGAAGACAGATCCAAAGCTTACGGCAACGGGATTAAATATTTTCTATCCAAACCATTTAGCATTGCTACCATTAATCAGGTTGTAAATTTAGTAGCCTGAAACAGGGGGAAAAACAATCCCAATATCCCCGATTGTAGAATAAATTCCCCAAATAAATACTTATTAAATTATATTTATCGCTGGTAATGAAAATCAGGACGAAAAGTTCAGCAAAATTGTAAAACTGGCACCATTTCCTTTTTTTGTTTCTACAGAAATTTCGCCTTTGTGATTGAGGATAATATTTTGTGTGTTGGTCAATCCCAGGCCATTGCCGTTAGGTTTGCTGGTAAAATAAGGTTCGAATAAACGGGTGGCAGCATCAGCATCAAGGCCTGAACCGTTATCGCTTATTATTACTTTACATTTATCATTTTCGCCTTTTGTTTCAATTGTAAGTACACTTCCTTCTTTGTTTTCCATTGCTTCCAGCGCATTAATAATAATATTCAGCAACGCAATTTTAATTTTTGCTTTATCCACATCTATATCGCAAACCCCTGGATTATATTTTTTTACCACTGTCACATTGGTCAGGGCTATCCTGTCCTGCGCCTCCTTCAGCGTTTCATCCATCAGATCATTCACTGATATTTTTTCATAAGTTAGTTCCGAAAATTTTGTAGAGTTTAATAAATCAGAAATAAGCTGGTTAATGCGGGTACTGTTTCGTTTTATCATACCGAAAAGCATTTCGGATGCTTCATCCTGCTTCACTACCTGTTCTGTTTTTAGCTGCTCCATTGCCAGGTTTATATTAGTAAGGGGGTTTCGTACTTCATGGGCTATCGTTCTGGCGATGCGACCGGTGGCAGCAAATTTTTCCTGGCTCCGCATCCTTACCAGTTCAATATTGGCAGTATGCAATTCATCAATACGATTTTTTAATTGTTGCTGATAATCATCTATTTCTTTCACTCCCTTTTTCCTTGCCTTATTCTCTTCCCGGTAAGTAACAAAGGCAAAAACTATTAATATAAAAGCAAGCGTAACAGAAATGAAAGTAATAAGTTTAACTGAAGAAAACGTTTCTTTAAGTTTTGTATTTCGCTTTGCCAAAGAAATATTTTCTTCAACTTGAATTATTGCCACTTTTAAGCGAATCGAATCCATCATTTCTTTTCCATTATACATTAATTCCTTTAATGAATCATCAATTTCTCTGTTACTTTTATTAAAATGTTTTATAATCTCGGGAAAAACTGTTACCCGTTTATCTATAAAAGGTTTCAAGTTCATAAGCCGCTCCTGTTGCTCCGGGTTATTAGCTGTTAATTCATTTATCAGTTGATAGAGCGAATCTATTGATGCAACACTTCCAATATATGGCGAAAGAAAATCCTGATCTTTTGTAATGATGTAACCCCTCATTCCCGTTTCAGCATCTTTAAGCTTTGACAGCATAACTTCAAGGTTCGCTATCATTTTATTGGTATGCTCTACTTTACCAGACTGGTGTAGTAATTCTCTGTTAGCATAAAAAGTTGCGAAATAACCAAATAGTAAAAGAAAAAAAGCTAAAGCATAACCCCGCCTGATGCGTTTATCTGCTGATGTCCTTTTGAGGGTTATTCCCATATTGTTTTAGTATTGCAAATTGTAAAAACAAATATTATTGCTTCTGATTCTAAGTGCAAAGTAGCTATTCGGCAGCTGTATACAGGAACTAATATCAGGCATTCAATCTTTAGTCAAGGTATCTTCTCAACGTCCAGGCCAGTGTTTCATGCTCCTGCATCAGGCCGGTAAGAAAGTCGGCCGTGCCCTTATCGCCAAACTTTTCATCGCAGTCGTCAATCCCTTTTCGTAAAGCTATTATCACCGATTCATGATCTTTCAGCAGTTCCTTTATCATGTCTGTTTGCGCCGGATACTTACCTGGCGATTCCTTTAATGAAGCAATTTGAAGAAATTCCGCCATAGTTCCGGGTGTTTTAAATCCCAGTTTATTAATTCTTTCAGCTATTTCATCAATTGCTTCTTCCAATTTATTATACTGCGCCTCAAACAGTTTATGCAATTCCATAAAGCTGTTACCGGAAACATTCCAGTGAAATTTTCTTGTTTTAGTGTACAAAAGAACCGCATCTGCCAATACACTACACAACAGGGTGTTAACTGACGCAAGATTTTTTTGTGATATCCCGATGTTTGCCTTCATAAAAATAATTTAGGATGAAAAAATATGAACACTATTTGTTCGCAACTATTATTCCAACTCATTCTATATCACAGTGTAGCCCATTTTTCCCCGGTGGGTAAAAAAATACACGGTTTGTCAGGGCTAAGTAAAAGGTTATCTGCGCTTAAAATTGTGGCATAAAATTTATTCTGATGAATAAGCTTCATTCAAATAAATTATTACACTAAAAATCAACTACTATGTTACGCTGGTCAATAACCTTTTTAATTATCGCCATCATTGCAGCCGTTTTTGGCTTTGGCGGTATTGCATCCGGAGCAGCAGGAATTGCAAAAATTCTTTTCATCATTTTCCTTATACTTTTTGTAGTCTCATTGATTTTTGGAAAAAGAGGTGGTGGGGCGGGAATTTAAAGACCCGCTTCTACCCGTACCCTGCTTAATTATTCTATTACTATTAGTTATGAAACGAACACCTCTTTTGATTTTGGGCCTGCTATTTTTATCGCTAACAATAGCCTGCCTTTTTAATCCTGATCATTCAAGCCGCCTGCACCTGGCTCTTGTAGTTGAACTTATTTTTTTTATACAGTTTGCTATGGTTAAAAAATCCCGGATGGCAATAAAAACACCGGAGAGCATCATTAGCAGCCAGCCCCTAGCACAACCCGATAAGGAATATGCTGTTGGGATGAAAGAAGCTGAAGTAGTGGAAGAACAAGAAATGATGGAAGTGAATTCCTGAATCAAAAAGATTATTCGAATGGTTTGTCAACTATAAATATTTTATATGAAAAAAACCTTATTGCTGTTTAGTATCACAGCCATGACATTTTGGATAATCGGATACTTTATTCTGAAGCTACCAGCACCCGTGCATATACTACTGGCGGTATCAATCCTTATCTATATCCGATCCCTGCTAGTTATTGATGACACGGCAGCACAAAAATATTTTCGGACAAAAAAATATATGAAATAGGAAAATAAATGCTTTGGCATGATTTTTAAATAATATTATTCTCTAAAACAATTTCTAAACATTTAAATTAATTAATTATGAGTTCAAAAATAGCAGTAGGCTTTTTAGCAGGTGCCGCAGTTGGTGCATTGGCCGGTATTTTGTTTGCCCCTGATAAAGGATCAAACACCCGGAAAAAAATTTCCAGTAAATCTTGCGAACTTACCGACTCTGTGAAAACCTCTTTCAATGATTTTATTGATGGAGTAAAACAAACGTATGCCGGTGCCAAAGATGAAGTGGAAACATTTGGCGATAAAGCAAAAGCAAAGTTAGATGGCGCAAAAAATGATATGAAAAACGCCATGTCTTGAACAAAAGCAAGTAATTGAAAAATCAACAGGCATAAAAACAGTTTACTATGCATTCCACAATTGACCACATTGAAAACTTAATTTCCAAAGCCGGAGACATTGCTGAAACAAAGGCAGAGATATGGAAGCTCCGTGCGGCGGGAAAAATTTCTGAAACAGTTTCATCGCTTATTTCGATAATTGCCATTTCTATATTAACAGTAGTAGCAATTACCATTGTAAGTGTTGGAGTAGCTTTTTGGATTGGGTTAGAGATGGGAAAAACCAGTTATGGTTTCTTTATAGTAGGTAGTTTTTATGCCGTTGTTGGTTTATTAGTGTATTCTTTCCGCAGGCAATGGATAAAAAAACCGTTGAGTAATCTGATAATAGATAAAATTATTAAATAGTGGCTACATCAGTTTCAAGTATGAATGACCTGGAAGCCAGGATAAACGAATTAGAAAATGTTCAGGCTCAGCAAATAACCGAACTTAAACTATCGGCTGTTGGTATTGTAGAAAGTTTTAGCCCGGCCAATATGCTAAAGAGTGCATTAAAAGATGTTGTGCAGTCGCCTGACTTACGCAGCACAGCCATTAATACAGTAATTGGGTTAGGTGCCGGCTTTCTTGGGAAGAAAATGTTTGTTGGTAATTCAAGAAGTCTATTTAAAAAAATTACCGGTACAGCCGTACAATTCTTAGTTGCCAATTTTGTGAGAAAGAAAATTCCTGTGGCAATGGAGAATAAGAGGGAGCATACTAATAATCATAATTAGAAACAGAATGCAGTAAAATATTGTTAGCCTGGGCAAACTAAAGTTGGTAACGTAATTAAACTATTGTCCTGATAGTCTTTAGTAACCCCGGGCTGACAACCTATTTTTTATTAACAGGTTAGAAGTTGATAAAAATTGTTTAAAACCTATGAAAGAGCCGGGTCGGAAGATCTGGCTCTTTTGTTATAAAAAATAATTCCATCTTTGCACAGCAAACAACCTGCTTGGTTCAAAACAATTACTGATGAATATAACTTTTAATAACCGCATCAAACAGATACTACTTTTAGCTGCATTGATATTACTTATCTGGGTTGCCATCAAGGAATTGTTTTTCTGTATGCCGGGATTATTAGGAGCAGTAACATTGTATATTTTAAGTCGGGCTAGTTATTTTCAATTGGTCTATAAAAAGAAATGGAGGAAAGGCAGGGCTGCTGGTTTATTTCTTCTTTATTATCTTCTTTTATTAGGCATACCAATTTTTTTGGCTGTTACACTCATTAGCCCTAAAGTAAATAATTTTTTAAGCGACCCTTCAACAGCTATTAACGGCATAAAACAGGCGGTAGTGCAAGTACAGGAAAAAATTGGGTTTGAGATTGCATCTGAAAAATCTCTTTCCGAGTCTCTAAATAAATTAACAGCCTTTATACCGTCATTATTAAACAGCACGGCTAACCTGCTTACTAACCTGATCATCATGCTGTTTTTTCTTTACTATATGTTGTACTATGGCCGCGAAATGGAAATGACGTTGTTCCGCATCATTCCATTAAAAGATACCAATACCACCATGCTGGCTTCTGAAACAAAAAAATTAGTAAGAGCTAATGCACTCAGTATTCCACTCATTTCTATTATACAAGGGTTGACGGCCACCATGGGATATTTTATTTTTGGTGTGCAAGAATGGGCTTTGTGGGGTTTTCTAACCGGCATATTTGCATTTTTTCCGGTAGTAGGAACAATGATTGTATGGATACCCCTTGTAATTTATACTTATACCACCGGCAATTCTGGTATGGCTATCGGCTTAGCATTGTATAGTGTAATTGTAACAGGTAATGTGGATTATATTTCCCGCATTACTATTATGAAAAGATTGGGTAATGTACATCCTGTTATTACAGTACTCGGGGTGCTTGTGGGCTTAGGGCTTTTTGGATTTATAGGTTTAATCTTTGGCCCGCTACTCGTTAACTATATCATTGTGCTATTCAAAATTTATATGAATGAGTTTGTGGAGCCTGTAGAACTAGAAAAGGAGGAGTTGTTGCAACAGGCAGAAAATACATAACCTTATATTTATGAATTGGGCAACTCCTGTTATCATTATTTATATCACCCTGCTACTGGTAGTATGTATCCACATTATTTCTGTAACCAAGCATACAAACAAAGCACTTGCTTATCTTCTGTTTGCGGTATTCATCCCTGCAATAGGAATTGGTTTTTATCTTCTTTTCGGCATTAACTATTGGACAAAAAGGCGGTACAATAAAAAAACGGTAGCCGATGAAGAAATCCTTCAGCAGTTAAAGAAAAATATTGTTCATTATAATGAAGCAGCTGTTCCTTACGAAGATAAATCCGTGCAAGAATACACCGAACTGGCAGCCATGCTAGTGAAAGATCTGGGCAGCCCACTCACAAAAAATAATACTATTAAACTCCTAAAAAATGGGGAAGAAAAATTTCCAGAATTGCTGGCAGCCATCAGTAATGCGAAGCACCATATACATCTTGAGTATTACATCTATGAACTGGACGACATCGGCACACAAATTATTAACCTTCTTATTCAAAAATCAAAAGAAGGTGTGGAAGTTCGTTTTATATACGATGATTTTGGCAGCCAGTCTATAAAAAAAGGAGCTGAGAAAAAATTGAAGGAGGCGGGTGTTGCAGTCTTTCCATTTCATAAGGTTAATTTTTATCTGCTGGCCAATCGTATTAACTATCGCAATCACCGGAAAATTGTAGTAATAGATGGGAAAACTGCATTTACCGGAGGAATTAATGTAGCCGATAAATATATTAATAACGGTAAGAAAAAATTATACTGGAGAGATACGCATATCCGCATTGATGGCCCCGCCGTTTATTATCTGCAATATCTTTTTATTACAGATTGGAATTTTTGCTGTCCGGATACTTTAAAAACATCAGCAAAATATTTTGCTCTTCCTGCTCCGGTTGCATCAG